>JADLFL010000072.1 GCA_020845575.1 Acidobacteriota bacterium
GTTTGCGCTCGAGCCGTGCCAGACGCCGGCTGAAGTCGTCCCGCTCCCCTCGCCCGATCGCCTGCTCGACGCCCGCCACGGCGTGACGCCTGGCTTCCTCGAGCCGGCCGCCCCGATGTTCGTGGTGAATGGCCAGCGCTTCACGCGCCTCGCGGAGCACCTGCGGCCGACCGCCCAATTGCAGCACCACGTGCCACGCCTCGGCGGCCTCGTCGAAGCGACGCTGTCGGCGTAGGAGCCTGCCCAGCGCCCGCGCCGCGGCACGCCTGACGTCGCGCGTCTGCCAGCGATCCTCGATGGCCGCGCGGTACGCCGCCACGGCCGCGTCGATCCACCCGCCGCGTTCGTACAGCACGCCAAGCCCGAACGCCGTCGCGCCGCTGAAGGTCGGGTTCGGGGGGCCGACCCTACCGAGGCTTCCTTCGCGCACGAGCTGCTGTGCGTGGGCCGTGAGGGCGGCGAGCGAGAGCAGGTCCAGACGGTTGTGCAGCAGCACGGGTTCCAGCAGGGCGGCGCTGCCGCCGCGCACGAAGTGGAAGTAGCGCGCGGGAATCTCGAACCCGCCGACGTCGCCCACGCGGCCGAATCCGAGCACCGATTCCTCGAGGTGCGTGAGGCGGCAGGATCTGTCGCCCTCCTCCGACATCCGCCAGAGACGCCGCGCCGGGTGCAGCATGTCGAGGTGCGGGAGTTCGCAGGCCACCTGCGGGACGCGCTGCATCTCGCCGCGCAGTTCCATCACCGGCACGTCGAACGTCCGCCCGTTGTAGGTCACCAGCACCGCATCGTCGCGGAGGTACGCGTTGAGGGCGTGCAGCAGCGCACGTTCCGCCGCGAGTGCGGGCATGAGGAACTGCGTGGTGCGGAAGCCGTCGGGCGTCCACTCCCCCACGCCCGCGAGGAACGCCACCATGCCCGCGCCGCCGTTGAGTCCCGTGGTCTCGAGATCGAAGTAGACGAGACGCGACGGCGCACAGTCCGCGCCGGCCGGACGCAGCGATCGCCCGGCGAGCAGGTCGAGCGTGTCGTCGACGACCACGTCGCCGCACTGCTCCACGCGCACGCGCCCGTGGCTGCGGTCGGCCTCGAAGAGATGCTCGACGATCACGCACGGTCCATGCGCCGTCTGCTCCAGCCGCGCGCCGTCGAGACCGATGGCGGAGCCTTCGGGATCCGTCGTACGCGGATCGAGCGGCAGGCCGTCGGCGTCGACAGGCTCGTACGTCAGCTCCGGGCGAGGAGACGCGCGTCGCGCACCGTTGGCGATCTCACGCAGGCGCGACAGCGTCGACACGGCTAGAACGGCACCTCGTCGGCCGACGGCGCCGTGCCCTGCAGGCGTGCGAGCAGTTCGAGCGCCACGCGCTTGGCGCGCGGGCCGATGTCTCCGACGGGCCCCACGCACGACGGACATCCCACGTCGCAGGGGCACGCCTCGATCAACTCGCGCGTCTGCGCGAGCAACGCGTCGTGCATGCGGTACAACGGCGCGCTGCACCCGATGCCGCCCGGGTAGTTGTCGTAGAGGAAGACGTGCGCATCGGCGTCGCCCGTGGCCGGCGCGGCATCACCCGCACCGGACGCCTCGCCGCTGCCCGTGTCGATCGAGACGCCGATGTCGCGCCTGTCGCACATCAGCAGCAACTGCGCGATCGACACCATCGCGTACGCGAGTCCGCTGACGCCATCGCGTCGATCGTCGGGCGAGTACGGCACGTCGAGCAGCACCTCGCGCGGCACCGTCAGCCAGTACGACGTGGTGTGCATCTGCTGCTCGGGCAGATCGAGATCGCCCGATCCCACGTTCTCGTTGGTGTAGAACCGGATCTTCTTGAACCCCACCCCGCGCGACACCACATGCACGTCGCCATGCGAACGTCGATGCGGGTGTGCCACGGGCTGAAGCCCGTGGCCTCCATCAGAAATCGATGCGCGGCCTTCATCATGCTGCCCGGTTGCCGGCTAGTCCACCGTAGCGCGCAGCGCGGAGGTGGATTGCCCGTTGCCCGTTGCCGGAGTTCCGGTGCCCGGTGCCCGCTGCCCGGTGCCCGATGTCTCCCCGGTTGCCGGTTGCCGGTTGCCCGTTGCCGGCGGTCCGGTGCCCGCTGTCTCTCCGGTTGCCCGTTGCCCGTTGCCGGTTGCCGACTCTGTTTCCGTTTCCGTTTCCGCCTCGTCCAGCACCTTGACCTTCGTGTACGTGATCGCATCCGTGTAGTAATCGCACTCCACGCTGCGCACGTATGCCTTGCGGCCTTCCACGTCGAGGCGCTCCACCTGGAACAGCGCCCCTTCGAGGATGTAGATCGCCTTCTCGTGCAGCGTCGACAGCGCGCTCGTGTAGTCGGTCTCACCGATCACGCGCGATCCTTCCGTCACGTCGACGATCACGAAGTTGTCCGACGTGATCGCGCGCAGGCTGATGGCGTCCGCAGGATACGACTCGTGCGTCCAGTGCCACTGCCCGTCGGCGGCGTGCACGAAGCCTTCCTCGTCGAGCACCTGGAGGATCTCCTCGGTGCTCACGGGCGTGCGACCGAAGCGCTCGCCCTCCTGGAACGGCAGCTCGAACGCCGCGCACTTCACATGATTGAACAGGACGTGCAGGTTCTCCGGGTTGATCAGCGCATGTTCGGGCGACGCGTCGAAGAAGTACGTCGGGTGCCTGACGATGAACTGATCGAGTGGCGCGCTCGATGCCACGAGCACCGCCGCCGATCGCCCCGACCGCCTGCCGGCCCGGCCCGCGCGCTGCCACGTCGACGCGATCGTGCCCGGATACCCTGCCATCACGCACACGTCGAGCGCGCCGATGTCGATGCCGAGTTCCAGCGCGTTGGTCGACACCACGGCGCGCACGTCGCCCTCGCGCAGGCCTCGCTCGATCTCGCGGCGGCGCAGCGGCAGGTACCCACCGCGATAGCCGCGCACCGCCTCGGTCGCACCCGGCGGACCCTGGAAGGCATCCTTCAGATACGTCGTGAGAATCTCGGTGGCGAGGCGGCTCTGCGCAAAGACGATCAGCTGCAGGTTGCGCCGCAGGAACTCGAGCGCCACGCGTCGTGCTTCGGACAGGTACGACCGGCGGATGCCCAGTTCACGATTGACGACGGGCGGATTCAACAGCACGAAGAACTTCTCGCCGCGCGGCGCGCCGCTGTCGGCCACGAGCTCGAACGACTGCTCGGTGAGCTGCTCGGCGAGCGCCTTCGGGTTGGCGATGGTCGCCGACGTGCAGATGAACGTCGGATTCGATCCGTAGTGCCGGCAGATGCGCTGCAGCCGCCGCAGCACGTTCGCAAGGTGGCTGCCGAACACGCCGCGATACGCGTGCAGTTCGTCGATGACGATGAAGCGGAGGTTCTCGAAGAGGCGCGCCCAGCGGGGATGGTGCGGCAGCACGCCGGCGTGCAGCATGTCCGGATTGCTCAACACGACGCTGGCGCGCGCGCGGATCGCGCGCCGCGCGTCTGCCGGCGTATCGCCGTCGTAGGTGAAGACGCCGATCTCGCGTTCGGCGGCCGCGCCGACGATCTGCGCGAGCCCCTGCAACTCCGCGAGCTGATCCTGCGCGAGGGCTTTCGTCGGAAACAGATACAGCGCGCGTGCGCCGGGCTCGCGCAGCACCGTGCTGAGGACGGCGCCGTTGTAGCAGAGCGTCTTGCCCGACGCCGTCGGCGTGACCACCACCACGTGACGTCCCGCGAGTGCGTGACCGATCGCGTCAGCCTGATGCGAATACGGCTCCTCGATCCCGCGCGCGCGCAGCGCTTCCCTCAGCAGCGGATCCACGTCGGCCGGCCACGGGGCGTATCGAGCCGACTGCGCCGGGATATGCCGCACCGCCGTGACGACAGTGTCGCCACCGACCTGGACGTGGACGCCTGCCGCGGCCGCTGGCGACGGCAGCGTGGACGGCGCCGTGCGGGCGTCTGGTGCGAGATGGCCGATGGCGTCCTGCAGCGCCTGATCCTTGTTGCCGGAGACGCGCGTCAGGGTGCCGGACATCGCGTCCGATGCTACGCCGAGGGGTCGAGGCGATCAAGAGACGAAAGAGACGGCTATCCGTGTCGTAACAAACGTTAAGAAATTGTCAAGCTTGTAAAGCGGCCGTGCTAGCATCCACCCGCTCGACCGTCTCACCGTGCCGTCTCCTCGTGTGTCCCTGCTGTGGTGTGGCTTGTGTCTCGGCCTTGCGGTGGCCTTCTCGTGGCCATTGCCGCTCCACCTCTCGACGCACCTCATGGGTGAGCCCAGCGGCGATACGGGCGTCTACGTGTGGAACATGTGGGTGTTCCGGCACGAGGTGCTCCAGCACCAGTTCCCGCTGCAGACCAACGCCGTCCTGTCGCTGTCGCCGCGCGTCGACCTGACCCTGCACAACTACACGCTGTTCATGAACCTGCTGGCGTTCCCGTTGATCGGACCGCTCGGGCTCGTGGCGGCGTTCAACGTCGTGTATGTCGCGATGATGGCCCTCACGGCATGGTGTACGGCGCGCCTCGCGTACGCGCTCTGCGGGCGCGGCTGGGAGTCGTGGCTGGCCGGTGTGGCCTTCGCGTTCTCACCCGTGCTGATGGCGCGCAGCACGGCGCACTTCTCGCTCGTCGCCGCGGCGCCCCTCGCCGTGCTGGTGCTCATCCTGGTCAGGGGCGAGGGCAAGGGACGGATACGCGACTCGATCGCGCTCGGGGCAACGCTGGCGTGGGCGGCGTTCTGCGACATCTACTACGCCGTGTACGGCGCCCTCATCATCGGCGCCTACGTGATCGCGGCCGCCATCACCATCTCGCGCGGCGAGGCTGCGGCCTGGACGGCGTTCGTCCACAGGGCCACTCGTGGACTCTCGGTGATCGCCGCCACGTTCGTGGGCGTGGTCGCCGTGCAGGGTGGTCTGATCCACGTGGCCGGCATCCGCATCAGCATGCGGTCGCTCTACACACCCGTGCTGGTGCTCACGGTGCTCGTGGTGACGTACCTGCTGACGGTCTGGCGGCCGACGATCGCATGGCGCCACAGGTTCACGTGGTCGCACGCGCGCATGGCGGGCGCACTGGTGGCGACGGCCGCCCTGCTGCTCTCGCCGGTGCTCATCGCCTACGGCCAGCGGATGCTCAGCGGCCAGATGGCACCGCACGAGATCTACTGGCGCACGAGCCCGCCGGGCGTGGACCTGCTCGCGTTCGTGATGCCGAACCCGACGTCGCCGTGGTTCGGCGCGCCGTTCAAGGCATGGATCGAAGCGCGGCGTGCCGACGGCTTCGCGGAACTGACGGGGTCGATGTCACTCGTGGTGCTCGCCGTGCTGGCGTTCGCGTGGTTCCGTGCCGGCTGGCGGCCCACTCGGCGGCGCTGGCTGTGGTTCCCCGTGGTGTTCGCCACGATGGCGCTCGGGCCGTTCGTCCACATCGCGGGCATCAACACGTACATTCCCGGACCGTGGGCCGTGTTGCGCTACGTGCCGATCGTCGGCCTCGCGCGATCGCCGTCGCGCTTGGTCGTGCTCGTCGCGCTGTTCGTGGCCGTGCTGTTCGCGCTCGCGCTCACGGCGATCGGCCAGCGCTGGCCCGCGCGCCGCCGCGTTGTCCTCTCGGTGCTGACGGTGTTGCTGCTGCTCGAACTGTCGCCGGTGCCCCGGCAGATCTACTCCGGCGACGTGGCCGCGGCGTACCACACGATCGCCGCCGATCCACGCGCCGACGCGCGCGTGCTGTCGCTCCCCTTCGGCGTGCGCGATGGCACCTCCTCGCTCGGCCGCTTCAACCCGCTCACGCAGTACCAGCAGACGGTGCACGGCAAGCGGCTCGTCGGCGGCTATCTGTCGCGCGTCACGCGCGAACAGAAGCAGTCGCTGCTCCGCCACCCGGTGCCCGATGCACTGGTGGCGCTGAGCGAGCCTGGCTCACCTGGTCTCACCGATGAGCAACGGCAGCGCGCGTACGACGGGCGCGATCGCTTCCTCGACGCGACGCACCTCGCATGGGTCGTGACAGACGATGCGTTGACGTCTCCGGAACTGCGCGCCTTCGCCGAGGACCTGCTGCGCCTCCGCCGTATCAGTTCAGCGGACGGTTACACGTTGTACGTCCCTGAACAGGCTCCCTGAATTTCAGCGCTCTCTTCTCCCCCGCGCCACCTTCGCGACGACGCCCGACAAGCCGATGACGCCGACGAGGTTCGGGAAGATCTGGAGGGCGTTCATCAGGTCGCCCCACGCCCACACGACTTCCACGCGGCCGATTGCGCCGAACGGAATCAGCAGGCAGTAGATCCAGCGGTACCAGTGCGCCACGGGACGGCCCAGCAGGTACTCGAAGAACTGCTCGCCGTAGAAGGCCCAGCCGATCAGCGTGGTGTAGCCGAAGAGGAACGCGCACAGCGCGACGACGTAGCCGCCGATGCCCGGCATCGCGGCGTCGAAGGCTGATGCCACGGCCGCCGAACTCGTGAGCCCCGATTGCCAGGCGCCCGTCAGCAGGATCGTCATTGCGCTGATCGTCGACGTGACGAACGACACGATCGCCACTTCCATCACCGCCTGCAACCCCTGCTGCGCGGGATCGTCGCTGCGCGCGGTGCCGTACGCGGCCGATGCCGTGCCATAGCCGGCTTCGTTGGCGTACATGCCGCGCGCCAGGCCATAACGCATCGCGATCACCATGCCGAGCGTGCCGCCCGCGCCGGAACGCAGCGAGAACGCCTCCTCGAACACGAGCGACAGCACCGCCGGGATCCGGTCGGCGAACATCGCGATCACGATCACGCCGCCACCGAGATACAGCGCGACCTTCAACGGCGCGAGCTTCTCCGCCGCGCGGCCGATCGATCCGATGCCGCCGACGATCACCAGCCACACGAGCACCGCGATCGTCACGCCCGCCGCCCACGTGGGAATACCGAGCTGCGACTGCAGGACGACAGCGATCGAATTGGGCTGCGTGAACGGCGTCGTGCTGATGGCCGCCACGCCCGCGATGAGCGCGTACGTGGACGCGAGCCACGGCTTGCCGAGGCCATCGCGCAGCGCATACATCGGCCCCGACCGCATCGCGGCGCCATCGGCTTCGCGCCACGTGACGCCGAGTACCGCCTCGGTGAACTTGATCGTCGTGGCGACGAACCCGTACGCCCAGATCCAGAACAGCGCACCAGGCCCGCCAGAGACGATGGCCGTGGCGACGCCGGCGATGTTGCCGGTGCCGATGGTGCCCGACAGCGCCGTCATGAACGCCTGGAACGGCGACAGCGCGCCCGCCGCCGCATTGTCGGCGGCGAGCATGGCGCGGAACGCCTCTCCGAATCGCCGCACCTGCACGAACCGATACCGGATCGTCAGGAACGCCCCCGTGCCGAAGAGCAGCACGATGAGCCACGGCACGAACAGCGCGTCGGCAGCCCGCTGGATCAGATCGGCAAGGATGGCCATGGGGACTGAATTCTAGATGTTGCTCCTGCTCTGGCAGCCGTCGACGGTGACGCAGGCGCCACTGATCCAGCTCGCACGCGGCGAGGCGAGGAAGGCGACGACGTCGCCGACCTCGTCGGCCCTGCCGAATCTGCCGAACGGCAGCTCGCGGGCAACGAACTGCGCCATGCCCTCCGGATCGGCCTGCTGGCGCTGATGCCACGATCCGCCGTCGAACAGGATCGACCCCGGTGCGATGGAATTGACGCGGATGTTGTCCGGGGCGAGCTGCTGCGCCAGCGCCTTGCCGAGACTGATCTCGGCGGCCTTGACGGCGTTGTACGTCATGCGGCCGCCCGACTCGCGGCCCCAGATCGACGCGATGAGCAGGATGACGCCGCCGCCCCGCGCGCGCATGTGCGGCACGACGAGCCGCGATGCACGGATCGCCGGGAACAGCGTCTGATCGAACGCCTGCTGCCACACATCGTCAGGCGTATCGAGCAGGCCGGCGCCCTTGCCGAGCCCGACGTTGTTGACGAGGATGTCCACGCCGCCCCACGTCGAGACCGCAGCGTCGACAATCCGCTGCACGTCGCGCTCGATCGAGACGTCGGCTTCGACGGCGATCACGCGATCGCCGGTGCCCGCCGTCGCCGTGAGTGCTGCGGCTGCCTGCCCGAGCGTCGAGGGCGTCCGTCCGCAGATGACCACGCGCGCGCCTTCGGTGACAAGGGCGTGCGCGGCCGCGAGTCCGAGCCCCTTGCTGCTGCCCGTGACGATCGCGACCTTGCCTGCGAGTCCGAGGTCCATCTACTGGGGTCCTCCGTCGGTGAGATCGTTGAGGCGCCAGTCGTACTCGGAGTAGGCCACCGAGAACGTGTTGGCCGTGAGCGCGCGCCGCTCGCTCGGGAGCACGTGCGGCATCACCAGGTGGAGGATCGCGAGCTCGAGCGGACTGCGCCCCGCGAACGTCTGCGCGTCGCCCGCCCAGGCGCGCGTGAAGTCGGCTTCGCGCCATCCGAAAATGGGCGAGATCTCGATGCGGTCCGCGCCGGGATCGAAGCGGAAGCACTCGTTGCGCGTGACGCACTCGGCGCCCACCGATTCGAGCTGCGATTCGAGCCGCGCGGCGGTGAAGGCTTCGCTGCGCAGGCGTCCGCCGCCGATCGATCCACGCCCGATGGCGAAGTACATGCGCGGGTCGTCGAATCCCGGCAGGATCTGCTTCTCGATGTCTTCGAGCGAGAGCAGTCGTCCGCCCACGCGGTGTCGCTTCGCACCGAACGCGCCAGGCACGTGCTGGATGCTGTTGCGCGGATACTGCGCCGACGTACCGCGGATCGGATACGCGTTGACCACCGTTCGCAGCACGATCGCGTTGTAGGCGTTCAGCCAGAACGCCGCCTGTTCCTCACGCGACCACGCCTCGAGCGCCGCGGTGGGCATGTCGAGGTTGCTCACGTAGGTGTCGAGCCGCCCGCGTTCGGCGCGCAGGGCACGGTAGTACACGAGCCCCTCGCGCACGTACGTGTCGAGGATGACGTCGAGCGATCGATGCATGCCGACGTCGGACATGCTCGCCGATTGCTGGGCCCGCACTCCCCTCGTCTGTGGCAGGAAGCACGCCACGAGCGCCAGGATCGACGCAACGAAGCGAAGGACAGGAAAGCGCATATCGGGTGGGAACTGTATCATCCGGCAACCGGCAAGCCGGCAACGGGCAACCGGGCACCGGGCACCGGGCACCGGGCACCGGGCACCGGAACTCAGGATGAGCGAGGCCGAGGCCAAAGGGCCAAAGGTTCAAAGGCTCAAAGACGTCAAGGCCGGGAGTCGACGGGGACTCAGGCCGTCAACGTCTGCAACCAGGTGTGCAGGGTGGCGTCGAACGCGTCGGGTTGTTCGACGTTGGCAAGGTGGCCGGCGTCGGGGATCGTCACCAGCGTCGCGTTCGAGATGCCGTCGGCGATGACGCGGGACAGGTCCGGTGGCGTGAGCGTGTCCTGCTCTCCCACGATCACCAGCGTGGGACATGTGATGGTGGTCAGCGTCGGACGGCTGTCGGGACGTGTCCGCAGCGCTTCGAGCCCGTCGATGACACCCTCCGGCGCGTTCTCCATCGCCCACTCGCGCACGGTGCGCGCGAGGTGCGGATCGCGCGTGCGCGTGGTCTCGCCAAGCAGGCCGGGCAACATCCCGTCGATCACCACCGCCGTCCCCTCCTGCGCGGCCTTCTGCTGCGTGGCGACGCGTTTGGCTTTCGCCTCGTCGGAGTCGGCCTCGGCGCGCGTATCGGCGAGCACGAGTCCCCGGATCGCCGACGGCTGGCGACGCCAGCATTCGAACGCCACGTATCCACCCATCGAGAGACCCGCGAGCACGACGGGCCCGCTTTCGAGGGCCGCGATGAGCGCGAGCACGTCGGCGGCGTGATCGCCCACGTGGCGCGCGGGCGAGGTGCCGCGCGGCGACGCTCCGAAGCCGCGGAAGTCCGGCGCCACGCCGCGCCAGCCATCGGGCAGCGTCGCAAGCTGTCGCTCCCACATGCGCGACGAGAGCGGGAACGCATGCAGGAACACAATCGGCGCACCGTGACCGGACTCGGCGATCGAGAGCGTCGTGGACCCGAGGCCGAGCGTGCGGGATGTCATGGCTTCCATCATGAGCAGGTATCATGCCTCCCGTGAGCCGGCGCGTCTGGGCACTCTGCCTCGTGGCCTGGCTCGGGGTGGCCTTGTGGCAGGCCAATCCGGTACGCGTGGGCGACGGGCATGAGCACGTAGCCGTGGCTCTGGCGTTCGCGCGCGGCCAGGGATCCGCTTTCGCGCCAGACCAGATTCCGTCACTCGAAGCCGAACTCCGGGCCCTCGGTCCCTCCTTCGCCACTGCCTCGCTCGTTCATCCCGATCTGGTCGGGCGGGATGGACGGCAGGACGTGCCGCATTTCTGGCTCTATCCACTGCTCGCCGCACCATGGGTGTGGCTCGCGCTGACCTGCGGCGTGTCGCCGCTGTGGGCCTTCGTGATGCTGCACGCACTGCTGCTGGGGGGCCTCACGGCGTTGATCCTCGCGCGGCCCGCACCGGTGTGGACGTCGCTGCTGCTGTTGAGTCCGCTCGTATGGTGGATCGACAAGCCGTCGGCCGATCTCCTGCTCGTGAGCTGCCTCGCAGGTGCGCTCCTTCTCTGGACGACGAGGCCGGCCGTGTCGCTCGTGCTGCTGGGCGCGGGCGCAAGCCAGAATCCCGGGCTCGTGCTGGTGGCCGCGCTCTTTGCCGCATGGGGTTCGATCGAGCGGCCGGCGCGCCTCATGTGCCGGCGCTGGCAGACGGGGGCCCTGCTCGCCGCGCTCCTCATCACGCTGCCGCCGGCGTACTACCTGTGGCGCCTGGGCATCCCGTCGCCGCTGACGGCCTCCACCATCACGCGGTGGCCGGGACTCTTCGACGCGCTGTTCCCTATCTCCGACGTCTCGGTCGGCCTGCTGTTCCGCTTCCCACCGTTCGCGCTCGCGGTGGTGATTGCCACGGTCTGGCTCGCGTGGCGTGAGCTCGGGCGGCTGCGCGAACCGCTCATCGCGACAACGGCACTCGCGGCACTTGCGCTCCTGTGGGCTGCCGGCCAGCCCGTGAGCCAGAACCACGGCGGCAGTCCCGACCTGAGCCGCTATGCGATGTGGCTCATGCCGCTCGCGCTGCCGCTGCTGCAACAGGCAGGCACGAGCACGCGCGTGTCGATGCGGCACACGGGCCTGGCACTCGCGGTCGTGTCTGCGGCGTGGACGCTCGTGGCGTTCCCACCGTCACGACCCGAAGGACACCTCCAGCCGACGCCGTTCGCGGGCTGGCTGTGGTCGCGTCACCCGATGTGGAACGACCCTCGTCCGGAAGTGTTCGCCGAGCGGCTCTCCCACGCCGAACCCGCCATCGTCCCCACAGCCACGCCGGACTGCCAGAAGGTGCTGCTGTACGAAGGCCAGTGGCCCGTGCAGTGCCTGCCGCAGGACACGCCGCCGGATGACTGCTTCGATGCGCAACGATTCTGTTACGCGAACAGGACGGCGACCGGTGCGGGCTACCTGTTCATGATCGAGCCGCTGCGTCCGGGCTTCCCGATCGTGCAGGCCGAGAAGACGTGGACGCGGCAGACGCCGGCCGTCGCGACGATGCGGCAACTGGTGCGCGATCTGACGATCGGCGAGACCGACGAGGCGATGGTGTCGCTGCGCGGGCTGTGGAACGCCGCGTGGCTGCAACAGTGGCACGGCCTCGATCGGACGGTGTTCTACGTGCGAAACACGCGTGGCGATGCCCGCATAGGCGTGCGCACGCGACGGGACGTGCTGGCACGCGTCATCGATCTGAATCGCGCCGTGGAAATCGCCACGTACCCGATCGAGCCCGACACGCGCCTGCCCGTCGAGATCCCGCTCCCCGACGCCGCACCGGATCTGGCGATCACGTTCGAACCCAGATAGCCCGCGCGACCCACGCTCCGAGGCGTGTCGCGGGCCGGGCTCGGAGAGCCGGCCCTAATACCTGGCGCCGGCGGCGATCCACTTGCGGAGCGTGTCGATCTGCTCGTCGGTGAGAGGATCCTTCTCGAGGGGCATGCGATCGTCGCCGTCGAGGCCCAGGACGCGACGCATCAGGAGGCTCTTCTCCGGATCGCCCGGCTCGATCAGGGCGCCGTTCCTGCCGCCCTTCTGCAGGGCCTCCACCGAATCCATGCGCAGGCGGCCCTTGGCCTTGGTGGGGCCGTGGCACTCGACGCACGTCTCCTTGAAGATGGGCACGACGTCGCGTTCGAACGCAGCGGTCTCGGCCTGGACCATCACGTTGTGGTGGTGTGCGCTGGCCACCGATCCGCCTACGACGGCCACCACCGCACCCGTAGCCACACCAGCCGCCAGAAGGACTGCAGACATCAGTTTCATGCCGGGACAGTATCGCCCAACCTTCCGCTTTTCGTGCGTTCACACTACGATCGCGTGGTGCTTTCCGTTGCGCGCGCGGCCTGGCTGATCCTCGCCTACAACATCGGCGTGATCGCCTGGGGCGCGTACGTGCGCGCCACGGGATCGGGCGCCGGCTGCGGCGCGCACTGGCCACTCTGCGACGGCAGGCTCGTGCCGCGCAGCCTCGGCGCGGCAACGCTGATCGAGTACTCGCATCGCATCACGAGCGGGCTGGCGCTGTTATCGGTCGTGGTGCTCCTGTTCTGGGTGCGACGCGTCTGCCCGCCCGGTCATCCCGCCCGTCGAGGCGCCGCGATGACCGTCGTCTTCATGCTCACCGAAGCCGCTGTGGGTGCGGGGCTCGTGCTGTTCGAGCTCGTGGCCGACAACGCGAGCATGGCACGCGCGCTGTTCATGGCCGTGCACCTGGCGAACACGTTCGTCCTCGTGGCGTGGATCACGCTCACCGCGTGGTGGCTCTCGGGCGGCCGCGCGCTGGACGTGCGCGCGAGGCCGGGCCGGGCGGCGGCGGTGGCCGGTCTGCTGTGCGCTGTATTGCTGGTGGGCGTGAGCGGCGCCGTTGCCGCGCTGGGCGACACGCTGTTTCCGTCGCAGACGCTGGCCGACGCGCTGGCGGCCGATCTTTCGCCGACCTCACACGCGCTCATCCGCCTCCGCATGCTCCATCCCGCGTTCGCGATCGTGACCGCGGTGCTGCTCGTCGTGGTGGCACCACTGCTCGCCAGGCATAGCGGCGTGACGCCAGCGATCAGATTCGCGAACGCCGTGGCCGCGCTCGCCGTGGTGCAACTCGTCGTGGGCGTGGTGAACGTGATGCTGCTGGCGCCGGTGTGGATGCAGCTCGTCCACCTTCTCGTCGCCGACGCCCTCTGGATCGCGCTGGTCCTCTGGGCCGCCACGATGCTGGCTCAACAGCCGGCCCCTACGTCCCGCTGAACGTGTCGCAGGCCTTCACGTCGCCCGTCTGAAGGCCGCGGCGCAGCCACTCGACGCGCTGGGCGGCCGATCCGTGTGTGAAGCTCTCGGGACGGACGCGGCCCGCCGACTGCCGCTGCAGCGTGTCGTCGCCAATCGCGGCCGCCGCACGCAGCCCTTCCTCGGCGTCGCCGGGTTCCATGATGCCGCGCTGCGCCGTCGAGTGTCCCCACACGCCGGCGAAGCAGTCTGCCTGCAGTTCCATCAGCACCGACAACTGGTTGGCCTGCTGCGGTGAACGCTGCTGGGCTTCACGCACCTGACGCTCGATGCCGAGCAGGTTCTGCACGTGGTGCCCGACTTCGTGCGCGATCACGTAGGCCTGCGCGAAGTCGCCCGGCGCGCCGAAGCGTCGGTCGAGCTGGTCGAAGAACTCGAGATCGAGATAGACCTTCTGATCACCAGGGCAGTAGAACGGCCCCATCGCGCTCTCGCCCATGCCGCACGCCGACGGCGTCGCGCCACGGAACAGGACGAGCGTCGATCGCTGATAGCGGCTACCGAGCAGCCGTGTCCACGTGGCCTGCAGGTCGTCGAGCATCTTGCCGATCTCGTCAACCTTGGCTTCTTCCTGCGGCGTCGTCTCCAGCCTGCCGTCACTCGTCTGCTGCTGCGGCATGGACGCCTGCTGCTGGAGCACGGGCGACACGAGATCGCGTCCGAACAGCAGGCTCAGGATGAACAACACGGCGATGCCGCCGAGTCCCATGGACATGCCCCGTCCGCCGGCACGCGTGGCGCGGCGATCCTCGATGTCCTGACTCCTCTGCCCCCCGGGGTTCCAGCGCAACGTGAGACTCCTTTGGTCGAACGGGCCATGCACCCGCATCTGCCCCGCCAGCACGCCGCACCGCGCGCCGCGAATCCGGCGATTCAGAGTACGCCTGTCGTGGCCCCGTTGCACAGGGCCGGGCACCGGCATCGGTGACGCGTCCGTGTGCCACACTGCATCTCACGGCCAGGACTCGCGGCGCGGGCGCGCGTGGACGCGGGCATCGCGGTCCGCTCCTCCCATCGAGGAGTCGCCGACAAGGAACACCGACATGCAGACCACCAGCGGCTTGCACCACGTCACGGCCATCGCCGGCCCTGCCCAGGAGAACCTCGACTTCTACGCCGGACTGCTCGGCATGCGGCTCGTCAAGAAGAGCGTGAACCAGGACGATCCCGGCACCTATCACCTCTTCTACGCCGACGCCGCGGGCAGCCCGGGCACCGACATCACCTTCTTCCCGTGGGCGCACATGGCTCCCTCGCGCGAGGGTCACGGCCTGAGCACCGAAGTGCAGCTCACGGTGCCGACCGACTCGATCGACTACTGGGGCGAGCGCCTCGTGCGGTACGGCGCGAGCGTGGGCCGGCCGGAGACGCGCTTCGGCGAACGCGTGCTGCCCGTGGTGGATCCACACGGCCTGCGCGTCGCGCTCGTCGAAGCCGGCGACACGACAACGCGCGGATTCGAACCGTGGGCGCACAGTCCCGTACCCGTGGAGCGTCAGATCCGCGGCCTCCACGGCGCGCGCATGCAGGAGCGCGATCGCGCAGCCACGGCGTGGTTCCTCACGACAGTGCTCGGGTTCACCGAGCACGCGACCGAGGGCGACTGGACGCGCTACGTGATCGGCGACGGTGGTCCGGGGCGGGTGCTCGACATCAGCGAAACGCCGGATGCCCATCGCGGCGCGTGGGGTAGAGGCAGCATCCACCACCTCGCCTGGCGCATGACCGACGAGGCGCAGGAGCTCGCCGTGCGGAGCGCCATCGAGGGCATCGGGCTGCGGCCCACGCCCGTCATCGATCGCTTCTGGTTCAGATCGGTCTATTTCAAGGAACCTGGCGGCGTGCTGTTCGAACTGGCGACGGACGGACCGGGGTTCGCCGTGGACGAGGATCCGGCGCACCTCGGCGAAACACTCGTCCTCCCGCCGTGGCTCGAACCCCGCCGCGCCGAGATCGAACGCGGCCTGCCTGCGCTCACGGCCCGTGCGCCGTCTGTGCCCTGACGGCGCAGGGGCCGGACTCGGAGAGCCGGCCCTACCGACTGCGGCGATGGGTAGGGTCGGCCCAGACCGTAGGGGGGACGCATGCGTCGCCCCTACGCCAGCGGTGAGCATCTGCCCCCTACGTCGTGACGGCGACAAGGATGTCCGCGGCGGTGGCGCACTGCTCGCGCGTGACGTCGAGGTGGGTCACGGCGCGGACGGTGCGCGGGCCGAACTGGATCACCAGAACGCCTCGCTCTCGCGCACGGGCCAGCACCGTCACGGCATCAGGACCATCGTCTGGTAAGTGAAAGATGACGATATTGGTCTCGACCGTGGAAAGATCAAGCCTGACGTGCGACGTGGCGGCGAGTCGTTCCGCGATGAGCCGCGCGTTCGCGTGATCGTCGGCCAGACGCTCGTAATGATGCGCTAACGCATAGGTGCCGGCCGCGGCGAGCAGTCCAGCCTGCCGCATCGCCCCGCCGAGCATCCGCCGATACCGCACCGCACGCGCGATCAGCTCCCGCGGTCCCGCGATGAGCGATCCCGCCGGCGCACCCAGCCCCTTTGACAACGCCACCCACGCCACGTCGAACGGCGCGGCGAGATCGGCAGGCGTGCGGCCGGTGGCGATGGCGGCATTCCACAGCCGGGCACCGTCGAGCAGCGTGGCCACACCGTTGGCACGCGCCGCCGCGCAGATCGCCTCGACATCCTCCTGCGGCATCACGACGCCGCCGCCGCGATTGTGCGTGTTCTCGACCGCCACGAGCGTCGTGGGCGGATACGTCATGTGGCCCGGTGGCTTGCGCGCCGCGAGGAACTCCGCAGCGGTGAACGTTCCGCCACTGCCCACGGCCGTGAACTGCACGCCGGCGTTCGCGGCGCCCGCACCCGTCTCGTGCCACACGAGGTGACTCTCCGCGCTCACCACCACATCGTCTCCGGGACGCGTGAGGACGCGGAGCGCGACCTGGTTGGCCATCGTGCCGGTTGGCAGCCAGAGCGCGGCGTCCTTGCCGAGGAGCGCGGCGGCCTGCTCCTGGAGCGCGTTGACGGAGGGGTCCTCGCCGAACTGATCGTCGCCGACGGGCGCCGCGGCGATCGCGGCCCGCATGGCGTCCGTGGGTCTGGTGACGGTGTCCGAACGAAGGTCGATCACGAAGGGAACGAACGGCGAGACGTCAGTGCTTGTGCGTGGCCAGGTGCTGGCGGAGCACGTCGCCACCGAAGTCGTGCTCGAGATCGCGCCACATGCTGTGGATGTGGTTGGCGTCGTTCTGGCTGTTGTCGTACTCGATCAGCATCGTCGGGCCGTGGATGCGGTAGTAGTGCTTCTTCCCGACGTCCACGCTCCCCGCCCACGCGAAGTGCAGCGTGCCGAACCCGGCCTTGTCGATGCGCGCGAGCTGCCACGCGCGCTGCCGCGGCGTGAAGCGCGCCGCGTACACCTCGATCAGCTTGCGGAGTTGCGCCTGCTGCGCCGGCGTCATCGCGGACGCCGCAAGGCCGTCGAACTGGCCGAGTTCCACCTTCGGCTTGTTCGTGGTGACGATGTCGTTGGTGGTCTCCGGCGCGATGATTGCCGTGCGTCCCTGATCGGGCGTGAAGAGCGCCAGCAACGCGCGTGCCTCGTCCTCTTCGGCGGCAAGGATGCGCAGTCCTTCGTACGGCCCCGACTTGACCTTCGCGGGATTGGCGCCGAAGAACAGCGGCGCGACGATGTCGCCCTGCGAGCCGGCGTGCGTGACGTTGACGGAGATGTGATGGCCTTCGAAACGCCAGCCCCACACGTCGTTGGCGAGGGGTGAGCCGAAGAGCGCCGTGTAGTAGAGCCCCGGCTGGCGCCGCATGTAGTTGCTGACGCCCGCGCCCTTCTCGATCTCGCGAAGGATGTCCTCGTGCGCGATGATCTTCTGCGCCGTCGAGTAGCCGCTCGCCCCGAGCCCCGATTGCAGCAGCGCCATCGCCTGCGTCTTCTGCTGCGCGGTGAGATCGTCGAGCGGCACGCCCGCACGCACCATCGGCACGTAGTTCAACTGCGTGCGCGCCTCGTGGTCGAACGGCAGCAGCGCCTTCTCCTTCGCGGGCCCGGAGAGCGACGCCGCGAACGCCTGCGCCGGCGCGGTGCTGTCGGAGGCGGCAGCCTGGGTCGCCGGCTGATTGCCGAGAAACGACCGTGACGCCACCGCTGCAACGGCAACGCCGAGGATCAGGACGGAAGTGGCCAGCGCGCGCATGGGAGTGCGCGGATTCTACACCCAAGCAGACATGCAGATGGAGGTCAGGGGTTTCAACCCCTGGCGCAGGTCCACGCAAAAGAAAACGGCCGAACCACGCGAGGTGGTTCGGCCGTCCCCATCCGATTGTCAGCGAGAGCTCAGTGGCCCTGGCGAACGACGTTCTCGGCTGCCGGTCCCTTGGCGCCCTGAACGATGTCGAACTCCACGCGCTCACCTTCGACAAGGGTCTTGAACCCGGTGCCGGCGATGGCGGAGTGGTGCACGAAGCAATCCTTCTGGCCGCCCTCCGGGGTGATGAAGCCGAAGCCCTTGCTCTCGTTGAACCACTTCACGGTACCAGTCGTACGCATAACGAACTCCTCGTTCGGTAATCGGAGCACCGCCATGCCTCACGGACCGACCGACTACTGATGCTCTGTCGTGATAACTCCCCCACGACGGGGGCAACCGCTGCGCTACCGACGATTGCGGGCACACAATGCAAAAGGCCTGGCGATTGTTTCCCAGGCCTTCTACGAACCTTGGATTCACGCCCCTTTTTCGAAAGGCGTGTCGCGCACCCGTCATCATACACGCCTGCGGCGCCGTGCGCAAGTGGCTTCGTCTCGGCTGACGTCCGCGCCAGGGGGCTGAAGCCCCTGGCCTCCATTCGGGATCGGCCGGGCTCGGAGAGCCGGCCCTACCGAAGACGCGGACCGAGCGCGCGGTATTCGACCATCAGACAGCGGTCCTGGACGACGGGGATGCCGGCGCGGGCGAGCTGTTCGGCGACGGCGTCGTTGCTGATGCCGGCCTGGAACCAGACGGCGCCGGGGGCGCAGGCGATGATGTCGTCCACGTGCGCGGGCAGGTCCTCGGCCCGGCGGAAGACATCGACGACGTCGATGGGGCGGGGAACGTCGGTGAGCCGCCGGTGGACGGGCTCACCGAGAATCTCCGCATCCGGGTGGTCGTTGACCACGACCGGCAGGATGGTCAGGCCCATGCGCTGGAGCGCACCGGCGACGTAGTAGGCCGGCCTGTCGGGCATCGAGTCGGGCCGGGCCCCGAGGATCGCCACGCGGTGGATCCCCGACAGCAGCGAGCGGATGCCGTCGGGCGTGTCGATGAGACGTGTGCGCCAGTCGTCTGTCATCGCGGGTTCAGAACGTGTCAGCGGCGACGTACGCGTCGATCAGCTTCTGCTCGCCGTCCTTGCCGGGGAACGCGTTGCCGTGTTCCATGCCGAAGATGAAGTCGCGCGACTCGGCGCGCATCTTCGCGTGGACGTGCTTGAAGACGTTGCGGTAGTTGATCTCGCCCGTGCCGGGTTCCTTGCGACCCGGGTTGTCGCCGATCTGGAAGTAGCCGATCTCCGACCACGCGTAGTCGATGTGGGGGATGATGTGCCCCTCGTTCTTCTGCATGTGGTAGATGTCGAACAGGATCTTGCACGCAGGCGAGTTCACCGCGCGGCAGATCATGTATGTCTGATCCGACGTGCGCAGGAACTGGTCGGGGTTGTCGCTGAGCGGTTCCAGCACCATCACCAGCCCGTGCTTCTCCAGCACCTCGGCGCCCGCGCGCAGCGTGTCGATCACGTGGCCGTGCTGCACGCCGATGGGCAGCCGTCGCTCGAAGCCGCCGGGCACCACCGTCATCCACTTCGCGTTGCAGCGCTTCGCGACCTCCACGGCGGCCTCGCACGCCTTCACGAACTGGCCGCGATTCTCCGGCTTCCCCGTCGTGAACCTGTCGCTGTTGTTGCCACCGGTCTGGATCACGAAGACGCCCATCTGCATCTTCAGGCGGGCCATGGCCTCGCCGAGCTGCGCCTGCAGTTCCGGCGTCCGGCCCATCATCCCGTTGTCTTCGAGCGCGGTGAACCCCTGATCGGCCATGAACTTCAACTGGTCGAAGAGGTCTTCGCCCGCCGATTGCTGGAACATCCCGAAGTGCGGGGCATACTTCAACTGGAACGTCCGGGCCGGCGTGGCCGGCGCCAGGGCGCGAGGCGCCGCCGGCGCCGTTTGTCGCGCCCTCGCGGCCACGGGACCGATTCCGAGGGCGGCCGTCATGGCGGTGGTTTTCTGCAGGAACTCGCGTCGATGCATGCGGAACTCTCGTGGGAGATGGAAGATGCGCCAGATTGTAGGTCGAAACGCGACGAGGGTAGCATTCGACGCGTGAGACGCCGCCGCCGATGAAGTTCCTCGCCAGCCAGGTCGCCTACTTCATGACGGAGCGCGAGGCCCGGGGCAACCTGCGCGCCCTGCTCGCCTACATCGCGTTCCTCGCCGCGCTCGTCCTCACCTACACCGCGCTCTTCCACCTCATCAAGACGACCGTGGAGCACGAGCAGCACTCGTGGGTCACGGGGCTCTACTGGACGCTCGTCGTGATGAGCACGCTCGGGTTCGGCGACATCACGTTCACGAGCGACGTCGGACGCCTCTTCAGCGTCGCCGTGCTGCTGTCGGGCGTGGTGTTCCTGCTCGTCCTGCTGCCGTTCCTGTTCATCAGACTGTTCTACGCCCCCTGGCTCGAGGCCCGCGTCAGGCTCCGCGTGCCGCGCGACGTGCCGCGCGACGTCTCGGGCCATGTCGTCATCATCGAGCGCGACGCCATCGCCAACGGCCTCGTCATCAGGCTCGAGGAGGAAGGCATCCCTTACGTCATCGTCGAGCCGGATCCCGATCGCGCGGCGCTGGCCTACGACGAACGGCTGTCCGTCGTCGTGGGCGAGCCCGACAGCCGCGCCACGCTGGAGCGCCTCGGGATCGACAGGGCGAGACTCGTGCTCGCCAACGCCGAAGACACGGTGAACACGAACGTCACGCTGACGGCGCGGGAAGTGTCGTCGACGGTGCCCGTGGTGGCGATCGTCGAGGACGACGATTCGGTCGACGTGCTCGAACTGAGCGGCGCGACAAAGGCGCTGCCGCTCAAGCACCAGCTCGGGCAGTACCTCGCCAACCGCGTCCACGCGGGCAGGGCCGAGGCGCACGTCATCGGCAAGATTCACAACCTCCAGCTCGCGGAGGTGCCGGCCCGGGACACGCCGTTCGTTGGAATCACCGTCGCGGAGACGCGCCTGCGCGAGCAGACGGGACTCAGCCTGCTCGGCCTCTGGAGCCGCGGCAAGCTCCAGCCGTCGTACCCGAACACGCGGATCGAGACGGACGCGGTGCTCGTCCTGGCCGGCAGCGACGAGCAGGTGGAGGCACTGAATTCGCGCATCGGCGATCGCGCGACGTCGGAAGGGCCTGTGCTGGTGATCGGCGCGGGCACCGTTGGCCAGGCTGCCGCGCGCGCCATCCGCGCCAAGGGCCTGCTCGTGCACGCGATCGACAGGAGCGCCGCCGCGCTCGCGCCGATGGCCGCCGACGTCGACGCCACGTTCGTGGGAGACGCCAACGATCGCGAACTGCTCGCGCGTGCGGGCATCCATGAGTCGCCGTCGCTGCTCCTCACGACCAACGACGATGCGATGAACATCTATCTGGCGGTGTACTGCCGCCGGCTGAACCCGGACCTGCGCATCATCAGTCGCATCACCCACGAGCGTAACGTCGAGGCGATCCACAGGGCGGGTGCGGACTTCGCCCTGAGTTACACGACGCTCGGCGCCGAAGCCGTCGTGTCGCTGCTGCGCGGCCACGAGCCGGTGCTGCTCGGCGAGGGCGTGGAGTTGTTCAGCATCGCGGTGCCGCCGTCGCTCGGCGACGTCGCGTTGCGCGATTCGGGAATCGGCTCGCGAACGGGCATGAGCGTCGTGGGGATCGAGGACGGCGCGGGGGTGGTCAGCCGCCTGACGGCGGCCACCGTCCTGCGGCGCGGCACGTCGCTCGTGATGCTGGGCTCACGCGGCCAGCGGCGAGCCTTCGCCGAAGCCTACGAAGGACGCCGCCCCGCGTAGTCATGAGCGAGTCGAATGGCGTCAGGCCTTGCTTGAACGCGTCATTTCCACCGGCACGATCCACTGCTCGTACTGCTCCGCCGTGACGTCGCCCGACGCGAGCGCGGCCTCGCGCAGCGTGAGTCCCTTCTTCTGCGCGTGCTTGGCGATGGCCGCCGCCTTGTCGTAGCCGATGTGCCGGTTGAGCGCCGTCACGAGCATCAGGTTGCGCCCGAGGTTCTCGACGATCTTCTCCCGGTTGGGCTCGATGCCCTTCGCGCAGCCTTCCTCGAACGCCAGGCACGCGTCGGCGATGAGCGCGATGCTCTCGAGCACGTTGTGCACCATCACGGGCTTGAAGACGTTCAGCTGGAAGTTGCCTTGCGTGCCGGCGAACGCCACCGCCGCGTCGTTGCCGAACACCTGCACGCACACCATCGTCATCGCCTCCGACTGGGTGGGGTTCACCTTGCCGGGCATGATGGAGGAGCCGGGTTCGTTCTCCGGGATGAAGAGCTCGCCGATCCCGCAGCGCGGGCCGCTCGCGAGCCAGCGCACGTCGTTGGCCATCTTCATGAGGCCGCCGGCGAGCGTGCGCAGCGCCGCCGACGTCTGGACGAGCGCGTCGTGCGCCGAGAGCGCGAAGAACTTGTTGGCCGCCGACCTGAACGGGTAACCCGTCGCTTCCGAGATGTAGTGGGCCGTGCGCTCGCCGAACTGCGGGTGCGCGTTGAGGCCCGTGCCGACCGCGGTGCCGCCGATGGCGAGATCGTAGAGTCCGTCGAGTGACTGCTCCACGCCATGGAGGCCGAAGTCGATCTGTGCGACCCACGCGCCGATCTCCTGGCCGAGCGTCACGGGCGTGGCGTCCTGCAGGTGCGTGCGGCCCGTCTTCACGATGTCGTCGAAGGCCTCGGCCTTCGCGGCGAGCGTGTCGCGCAGCGTCTTCACAGCCGGGAACAGGCGATGGTGAAGCTGCTCGACGACGGCGATGTGCATCGCGGTGGGGAACGTGTCGTTGGACGACTGTCCGCGATTGACGTGATCGTTCGGATGGATGGTGCGGTCCACGCCGACGGTGCCGCCCGTGAGCGCCACGGCGCGATTGGCGATCACCTCGTTGGCGTTCATGTTCGACTGCGTGCCCGATCCCGTCTGGAACACGACCAGCGGGAACTGGTCGTCGAGTCCGCCGGCGATCACCTCGTCTGCCGCGCGCACGATCGGGTCGGCCACGGCCGCCGGGAGCTCACCCAGTTCCGCGTTGGCCTGCGCCGCGCTCTTCTTGAGGATCCCGAGCGCGCGCACGATCGGACGCCCCCATTTGAAGCGGTCCACGCCGATCGGGAAATTCCTGATTGACCGCTGCGTCTGCGCGGCCCAGTACACGTCGGCGGGCACCTCGATGGGGCCCATCGAATCCTTCTCTGTGCGGGTCTTGGTCATGGTCGTGGGCGCGGCCAGGGGCACCGGGACAGCCGGAGGCCGGCGGCCGCATCGCCCAAGCATACCGGGTGTCATTTGGCCGCGCACGCGCCCCCACTACAATGCGTCGGTGCGCCGCAGCATGGTGCTGATCGCGATCGTCTGGCTGGCGGCCATGGGCCTGCTGGCGCGACCTCGACGCGTCGGAGACGCGAGCGAGTACGTCGCCATGGCCGGTCGACTCGCCAGCGGGAAGTCACCCGCGATGACCGCCGCGGAGATGGAGGCGTTCACGCTCGCCTGGGACGACTCCGATGCCGGGTACGAGCTTCGAACGCGTCGACTGCCGGAATTGCGGGGCCGCGACGGCCGATGGGACATGCCACACATGTGGCTGTATCCCCTGCTGTCGGTCCCCTTTGTCTGGATCGCCCGGCTGGCCGGCGCAAGTGATCCATGGGGCCTCGTCGGGCTCAACGCATCCATGATGGCGTGGCTGCTCTGGCTCGCAGCGCGACGTGGCGCAGGTCCGTGGACGCTGACGCTCTTCGTGAGCCCGATCGTCTGGTGGATCGACAAGCCGCTGGCCGACGTCTTCATCGCGTGCGTCCTCGGCGGCGCGGCGTTGTTGTGGCCCCATCCAGCCAGCCTCGTCCTGCTCGGCCTCGGCGCCGGCCAGAATCCGGCGTTGCTGGTGGGTTGCGCCATCTTCGGCGTCTGCGCGCTCGTTCAGGACCCCGGGCGCATGGCCTCGGGGCGCTGGCGGGTTGCCGCCGCGGCGGGCGCGGCGTGCGCGGCCAGTGCGCCGCTCTACTACCTGTCGCGTCTCGACCGCCTGTCGCCGCTCACGAGCTACACCGTCGCGTCGTGGCCATCGCTGACGTCGCTGCTCTTCCCGGTGACAGACGTCAACATGGGCGTGATCGTCAGGTTCCCGCTCCTCGCTCTCGTCGTGATGGCGGCGCTCCTCCAGCGTCGCGCCTGGCGCGAAGCAGTCGCGCCTCCCGCCGCGCTGACCGCCGTGGCGCTGCTGGCGGTGATCAGTCAGCAACCCAACATGAATCAGGGCGGCAATCCCGATCTCTCGCGCTACGTCTTCTGGCTGGTACCGTTGGCACTGCCGTGGCTGCTGGCCCTCGACCACTCGCCCCGTCGCATCGCACGGTCGTTCGGCACGCTCGTGGCCGTCGCCACTGTCGTGTGGACCACCATCGCCTTTCCGCCGCCACGACCCGAGAGCTATCGCTATCCCACACCGCTCGCGACGTGGTTGTGGGCGCACCATCCGTCATGGACGACGCCACGCGTGGAGGCGTTCGCCGAGCGGACGTCGCATCGCGAGCCGGGAATCGTGCCGACAGCCACGCCGGGATGCGAGAAGGTGCTCCTCTTCGAGGGACTCTGGCCGGCCAACTGCCCGCCATCGTTCCCGTCGCCATCGTCATGCGACGCGCCCGGCGCGTACTGTTACGCAGATGGCATCGCGGGCACCTTCACGGTGCTTGGACCGTGGCCGCACTACGAACCCGTCGTCAGCGATCGCACGTGGCGCAGCGGCGAGCCCGCGCACTGGCTCGCGTCCCGCATCGGACACCTGCCGAGCGGTGAGCAGGAGTCGGCGCCAGCTCACGTACGCGGCGCGTGGGGCGTCGCGTGGACGCAGACATGGTCGTCAGACAAGGCGTTCGTGGTGTACGCGCGCGATGCCGGAGAGGGCGCCCGACTCGCCATGCGGAATCGAACGCCCCTGCTGGGCCTCGTGCAAACACCGGAGGACGGCAGAGTCGTCCGGACGCTGATGCTCGAGGGCACTACCGACTCGCCTGCCATCATCGACCTGCCACGCGGGCCGCACGTCCTGGTCTCGCTCTGGCCGCATCCCTGACGTGAAGGCCAGGTGGGACGGCTACTTGATCGGCGAGTAGTCGATGGCGTCCATGAACACCGAGTCGACCTTCTCCACGATCCTGCCGTTGACTTCCGACGCCGTCTTCGCCTTCACCCAGTCCGGGTCGGCACCGAACGCCGCCCAGTTCTTCCTGGCCTGCTCGCGACTCGCGTGCGCGATCACGTACACGAGCGTGTTGCCGTGCGCCGGTTCGTCCTGCGGCACCCAATAGCCGACGTTGGTCATGCCGTGCTTCTCGAACAGGCGCAGGGTGTGATCGCGGAAACGCGTGTTGAGATCGCCGAGCTTGCCGGGATACGTGTAGTACGTGCGCATCTCGAACACGCGTGGCGCCGCCTGCGCGGCCGCGTCGACACGCGTGAACTGGCCAGCCGCGTACCCGGCGGCGAACATGACGGCAAGCGCGACCACCGAACGGGACGTGCGCATCGAAGACTCCTTCAAGGGACTCAGAACGTGAACCGCGCGGCCAGTTGCACCTGCCGGCGCGCGTACGCCGACAGCGACTGCCCGAACGTGGGCCGATCCACGAAGCTGTCGGGCAGATGGAGGTTTGTGCGATTGAGCAGGTTGAACACCTCGAACCGCAGCTCGAGGTTCCGTGCACCGCCGAGCGCCAGCCGGCGCGACAGGACCGCATCGATGGTCGCGGATCCGGGGCCGATCAGGATGTTGCGCCCCGCGTTGCCGTACGTGTACTGCGGCGCGACGACGAAGGAACGGCCTTCGTAGGTGACCACTGTGGCACCGGCCGGAGGTGTCGTGCCCGTGACCTCGTTCGGCCTGTCGTACGCGAACGTGCCGCCGCCGGTGTTGCCGCTGTTGCTGTTGTCGTAGCTCACGCGCGGCGTGAACGGACGCCCCGACTGCAGCGCGACGACGCCGGCCACCTGCCAGCCGCGGCCGAGCACGCCACTACCCATGTTCGGGAGCAGATACGACCCGCTGAACACGAGACGATGGCGGACGTCGAAGTCCGAGAGCCCCCATTCCGCGGCGATGTTGCGGCTGTCCTGCGGCGTGTTGTCGTTGCCGTCGGTGGCGAGGAACGCCGACTGATCGTCCATCGACTTGGACCACGTGTACGCCCCGCGGAACGTGAAGCGACTGCCCGCGCGACGTACCGCGCCCACCTGCAGCGCGTGATAGTCGGACGAGGCGCCCGATTCGACCATCAGGATGTCGCCGTACGCGGGCATGGGACGTCGCGCGGCGGCGCCGCCAGGACCGGGCACGGCCTGGTTGATGTTGCGCTTGCGCACCAGCGCGCGTCCGAACGATCCCACATACCGCGCATCGAACGTCGTCTTCGCGAGCGCGTGCTCGACGCCGAGGCTGACCTGGTGTGCGTACGCCGTCCGCATCGACTGATCGAGCGAGTTGTACGTGGGCTGCGTGCCGACGGCCTGTCCCGGGAACGGATCGGCGAGCGTGAGCAGGCGCGTCTGCGACGGGAAGTACAGGCCGATGCCGAAGTACGGCGGGTTGAAGTACAACGCCGACGTCTCGATGAGCGTGCCGATGTTGTAGAAGATGCCGTACCCGCCCTGGAGCAGCGTGGTCCCCCGGCCCGTGATGTCGTAGTTGAAGCCCACGCGCGGCGCGATGTTGTTGTGGTCCGACGCGATGCCCGAGCGCGGGATGCCGTCCGTGCCGACCTGCACGATCCGGTTCGTGGCCCGTTCGAAGATCCGCATGCGGTCGTCGGCGTCGACCGGGGGCGCGTTGAATTCGTAGCGCAGGCCGGCGTTGAGCGTGAGGCGCGACGACAGGCGCCAGTCGTCCTGCACGAACGCGTTGAAGGACCACGTGCGCAGCTTCTGCGCGTTGTCGTTGGTGCCGAGCAGCGACAGCGTCGGATAGCCGAGCAGCAGATCGGCGAGCGGTGATCCGCTGATCGCGCCGGCGAACGTGATCTGGCCGCGCGCGAAGAGGTGGTTCAGGCCATCCGACTGGTAGTGCCTGAACTCACCGCCCGTCTTGACGTGATGACTGCCGATCTGCGCCGTGAGCGTGTCGGCCAGGTGAATGGTGCGCGTGCTGCGAAGCACGGGCAGGTTCGGATCGTCGCCGAGCGTCTCGTACCCGCTCACGACGAGCGCGGGATAGCCGAGGTCGACGCCACCGATCGACGGCCCCCTGATACCGAGCGCGGCGAACGCGTCGGTGCCGGCATTGGTCGGCACGCTGTCGCGCTTCAGCGCGTTCACGCCGATGCGCACCTCGTTGACCACGCGGCTCGAGATTGCCTGATTGAATCCGGCGGCGACGTTGTGGCCCTGATCGAGCACCGACGTGCCGAACGCGGGCAGGTTGCGCGCGCGCGCCGGGAACGGCAGGTCGCGGTCCTCGCGACCGAAGGTGTATCGCAGGTGGAACGGCTTGTCCTGCCACGCGTTCACGTCGGTCTTCACCGTGAACTGGATCGCGTTGCGCTCCCCCGCCGGCGACGACACGAAGTTGGCCGACCCGTGATCGGCGGTGTTGGCGCGCGGATACAGGCCGACGGCGGCGAGCCCGGCGGCGCTCATGCGCGACGCGGGAATCACGTTGCCGGGAAACGGCTGCTGCGTGAACGGATCGACGATCGGCCGTCCCAGCGCACTGAAGTCGCCCGCGCGCTCCGCGTCGGTGGGCACGCGGGCGAGCCGCGTGTCGGCTTCGTGCGCCTTGATGGCTTCCACGTTGACGAAGTAGAACGCCGGCATCCGCCCGAACGGACCGCCGACGGTACCGCCGAACTGGTGCTTGCCGAGGGCTGGCTTCCCTGTCCCGTCGGGCACGAACGCCGGACGCGCGTCGAGCGCCTCGTCGCGGAAGTATTCGTAGGCCGACCCACGCAGCGTGCGCGTGCCCGACTTGATGACGACGTTGACCTGCGCGCCGGCGCTGCGCCCGTGCTCGGCATCGTAGGTGCTCTGGTGGACCGACACCTCGCGCACGGCGTCGAGGCTCGGGTTCACCACCAGGCGGTTGAGGAAGAGGTCGTTGTTGTCGACGCCGTCGAGGCGGAAGTCGTTGGCGGCTTCGCGCGATCCGCTATTGTTCAGGCCGACGTTGCCCTGCGTCGAGAGGCGCGACCCCGGCGACGGCGGCGCCACGCCCGGCGCGTGGAAGGTGAACTGGATGACGTCGCGCTCGGACACGGGCACCGTGACGAGCGTCTCGCCGTCGAACACTTCACCCACCGTCCCGCTGCCCGCGCGCAGCGTCGTCAGGTCGGCGCTCACGATCACCTGTTCGGTGATCGACCCGGGCACCATCACGACATTGACGGTGCCGCGCACGCCGGCCTGCACCGCGATGTCGCGCACGATCTCCGTCTTGAACCCTTCACGGCTGGCCTGCAGCGTATACGTGCCCGCGGTGAGCAGCGGGATGACCAGCAGCCCCGACGAGGATGTGGTGCCCTCGCGCATGAGCGCCGTCTGCTGGTCGGTGAGCGTGAGCGTGACGTCCGGCAGCCAGGCGCCCGTCTGATCGCGCACCTCGACGAACAGCGTGGCGGCCATGGTCTGCGCGAGTGCCGTGGCCGGCATCGTCACCAGGATGGACGCCAGCAGGCACAGGATCGCGCGCCACCGGCGAGCGACAGCGAGAGAACGTTCCGACGACATCACGACCATGCGCCTCTGGATCTAGCTTCCGGGTGCCCGCTCGAGGAAGGCCAGGAGATCAGACACCTCCGCGAGCGTCAGCAGGTTGAGCAGGCCTTCGGGCATCGGCGACACTTTCGCCGCCGTGCGAGACGCGATGTCCCTGACAGCGAGGGTGATCGGCGGGGCGCCGATGGGCTGCACGACGACAGCATCAGCGGTCTCCGACACTATCACGCCCGCGACAACCTTCTTGTTCTTCAGCACGAACTCGAACGCCGTCCACTGGTCGGAGATGACCTTCGACGGTTCCAGGATCGCGTCGAGCAGGTCGCTGCGACCGAAGCGCTGCGCCACGTACGTGAGATCGGGTCCGTATTCCTCGCCCATGTCGCCGTGCTTGTGGCACGTCGCACACAGCGCCTTCTCGAACGTCCGCTGCCCGCGCGTCGCGTCGCCCGTGTAGGCCATCGGATCGAGCATGAGGTATTCGCGCATCTCCTGGATCGAGAGGCGGTTGGCGTTGTCGCCGAGTTGCTGCGGACGACCGGAACTGGTCAGTTGCACCGGCGGCGTGTACACGTCCATCTCTTCCTCTGCCGTCTTGCGCTCGTCTGCGGGCAGCACCGTGAGGAACTCGTTCCACATGTCGCGCATGTAGCCGGGGAAGCTCGCGCCACCGCGCCACCGCTGGTCCTGCGCCGTGAGGAACCACTTCACCACCGCCGCGCGCTGCGGCTGTTCCCAGCCGCCCTTCATCGCGCGCAGGCAGTACATGAAGAACAACTGGTCCTCGCGATGGACGCCGGGGGCCGTCATCGCGGTGACGATCTTCGGCACCGCGCCAGGCGTCTCGAAGAACGCGAGCGTCCGCGCGATCTCGCGATCCACCTGCGGCGTGCCGGTCGGGAACGTCTCGAGCAGCGCACTGCCGATGGCGGTGTAGCGCGCCGTGTGCTTCACGCCGCCCGCATGGATGATCGACAAGTGCATCGCGCGCAGCAGGCCGATGAGGTCGGCGCCCTTCGGCCCGGCCTTGATGAGCGCGAGCTGGCGATCGAGCATCGGCGGGATGTCCGTCGACACGCCGGCCGTCTGCGCGAGCACCACCTGCGCGTCGATGGCCGCGGGCATCGGCAACGCCATCGCGGCGTCGCGCCAGCCATTGCGGTCCACGCGGCGCAGGAGCTGCCGAGCCGCGTAGCGGACGTGACGATCGGGGCTTGCGAGCAGGGGCAACACGTCGGCGACGGGATCGAACGGCGGCGCGATCGCGGGATGCAGGCCCGACCGCACGAGCGCTTCGATCGCGCGGCGCTGCACGAGCTGGTCGCTGTCGCGCAGCAGAGACACCAGTGCCGCGCGTGATTCAGCGGTGTGCTGGAGACCGAGATGGAGCGCGGCGGTGGCGCGCACGTCCTCGGCACCGTCGCGCGTCAGCGAGACGAGCTTGTCGACGGGCAGCGGATCGCCGTGGACCTGAAGGAGTTCGATCGCCCTGGCCCGACGCTCGGCAGGCTCGTAGTCGGACACCATGGCCCGCAGGCGGGAACCCCACTCCGGGCCCGCGTCCTTGCGCGCCTGCTCGATGGCCGCGCGTCCGAACGCCGACCGCGGCTGCGGCTGCGCAAGGGCGCGCACGATGGGATCGGCGTGCGGTGCCGGCCGCGCCGCCGCGGCCTCCGCATGCCACACGCGATACAACCCGCCCCGCGTCCGTCGTCCGCCGAGCGCGAAGATCACCGAGCCGTCGGGGCCGACTTCGAGATCGGTGACGTTGAGCGGCGTCCCCATCACGAACTCGCTGATGGTCTCGGTGTAGCTCGCACCGGCGCGCTGCTGTCGTCCGGCGAGGATGCGGCCGCGCGACCAGTCAGCGATCAGTAACGCGTCGCGGTACTCGGCCGGGAACGCCTCCCCCTGGTAGAACGTGATGCCCACCGGAGAGCCGCGTCCGAGCTCGGAGAGCGACGGCAGCGTGTCGGGGTACACGGTGGGGAACGGTCCGGAACCATAGCGGAAGCCGTAGTCGCCGCCGGGAAGCAGGTGCAGCGTGCGCACGGGGCGATACCACGGGAGGTTGATGTCCCACTCCATGTCGGAGTCGAACGTGAAGAGCTCTCCCGCGAGATTGAACGCGGTGTCGTACGAATTGCGGAACCCGCCGGCGACGATCTCGATGGCGGGCGACTTCGCGGATCCCGTCGACGCCACGATCTCCGAGAGCTTCATCCGCGAGATGAACCCCGCCGGCGCGCGCACCTGGTTGCCGTGGCCGCGCGCGTCGCCCATCACCGGCAGCAACTGCTCCTCGCCGAAGTTCTGGTACGGCGAGAGCGGCGCGAACGACGTCTCGGTGCCGCCGAAGTTGCCGATCATCCAGTACACGTCGCCCTCGGGGCCGAAGACGAGCGCGTGCGCGCCGTGCTCGCCGATCGCATACGTGCTGCGCGCGACGAGGATCGGTGCCTCGCCCACGCCGTCGCCGTTGCGATCGGGTACGCGATAGAGCGACGCGATGGTCGGCTTCTCCGGGCCGTCGCAAGTAGCGAGCAGATCGGAGCCCGCAAACAGCAGGCCCTGGCAGTTGGTGATCGCGCCGGTGATCACCTGCTCGGTGTCGTACACGCCGTCGCCATTCGTGTCGCGCAGGCGCACGATGGGTCCGTACTCCTTGGCGACGACCAGCTCCCCTTTCGCGTCGAACGTGACGTTGACGATGGAACTCGCCTTGTCGGCCGGGTAGACCTCGCGGACCGAGAAGCCGGGCGGGACGATGAGTTTCGTGCCCGCAGGGGCGACACCCGGTGCGGCGCCCTGGGGCTGTCGCGACGCATCGAGCGTCAGGCGCGTCCCGACGGCGCACGCGAGGAGGACGACCATCGCGCCAACGGCGCGTTGCGAGAAGCGAAGTCTGGGCATGTCAGTCGAAGGCAAAGGGCTGCGCCCGCAGGGGTTGCGTTGTGGCCGACACGCTACCACAAGGCCGGGACGGTGGGCGATGAAGCGGTCCAGGGAGTTGGAGGGGATCGAACCGGCAACCGGCGTCAAGGCTCGCCTCAGTTTCCCGATGGGGCAGGAACTTCTTTTCTCGGATGGAGGCCGGGGCTTCCTCTTGCAGATGGAGGCGGGGGCTTCTTCTCTCAGATGGAGGCCAGGGGCTTCAGCCCCTGGCACGTTCGCGCCACACTACTTCTGCGTAGAATGGGGCGCCTCGGTGGACGCATGACGCGCTGCCGGTACCTGACGACGAGTGGTGAACTGTTCGTGACGGCATGTCTGACTCATTTCGACTGCGCCAACTGACCAAGCGCGCGATCAGGACGTGGTACTGGCTCTGGACGCGTCGGCTCGAGGTCGGCGCCGTCGACATCGCGCGCTCGGACTACAAGCGGACGTGGCAGCACCTGTCCGAGCGCGAGACGGACGCCGTGATGTACGTGGCGTCGACGACCGATCGCGACGAGCTCCAGCGTGCGGCCACGTACACACGGGCGCTCCTCGAACGCCACGTCGGGCTCCGACAGAACGATGTCGTGCTGGAGATCGGCTGCGGCGTCGGCCGCGTGGGCGCAGAGATCGCGCCGAGCGTCAGGGAGTGGATCGGCACCGACATCGCGCCCAACATGCTCGCGCACGCCGCGCGCCGCCTGGCGCACCTCGGAAACGTCAGGTTCGTCGAGCTGCACGACGTGGGCCTGTCCGAGATACCCGACAACTCGATCGACGTCGTGTACTGCACCGTCGTCTTCATGCACCTCTACGAGTGGGACCGGTACAAATACGTCGCCGAAGCCTTCCGCGTCCTCAAGCCGGGTGGCCGCCTGTATTGCGACAACATCGACATCGCGTCGAGCCGGGGCTGGACGCTCTTTGCCGACGCGGCGTCGTATCCGCCGAAGGAGCGGCCGTGCTTCCTGCCGATGCTGTCGAGCGCCGACGAGTTCCGCACGTTCGCGACGCATGCCGGCTTCACCGACTTCGATGTCACCCGCTTCGACGACGCGTGGGTCGCGCTCGTCGGCCGGAAGGGGTGATCCGACGAATAATGTTCCGCGATGCCGCGAATGTCGCGACTGTCGTGGGGCGCCATCGTCGCGATCGGCGTCGTCTGGTGGTTCGTCGTCGCGTACTCGCATGCGGCCGGATACTTCCTGCTGGCCGACGACCACGCACTCGTCGCGGACGCAGCGGCGCACTCGTTCCGCGGGATCTTCACCACGGGGCTGTTCGGCGTGTACCGGCCGCTCGGCTTCACGGTGGCCAGGGTGCTCGGCCCGCTGCATCCCGGACACGCGGGCTGGATGGCCGTCGTGCTCGCGCTGCACGCCGTCAATGCCGGGCTCCTGTTCGTCGCGGCGCGATCGCTCGGGCTGACGCGCGGAGTGGCGGCGGCGCTCGCCACGCTGTTCCTCTGGTCGCCATGGGCGAGCGAGGCGTATCTCTGGTTCAGCGCGATCTTCGACGTCGGTGCGACGTTCGGCGTGCTCCTGGCCCTCGTGCTGGTCACAGCGGGCCGGGCAAGCCCGGCCCCGGAGAACGGAACTCCGGCGACAGACCCCACGCGGCGGAGGCGCGCGGCAGAGGCGGGGTGGGAAACCCTGTTGGCCTTCGGCATCGTCGTCGGCTGCGTGACAGCGGGCCTGTTCAAGGAGAACGGGTACCTGGCGGGGCCACTCGTGCTCGCCCTCGCGCTGGCGAGCAGCGCACCGCATGTTCGCCGGCGCGCGCTCATCGGAGCCGGAGCGAGCCTCGTCTGCGCGGTGCTGCTCTACACGTACAGGACACGCGTGCTCGCCGGCGTCGACACGCCATACACCGTCGCCGGATTCGGGGGACGTCTGCTGTCGCTCGACGCCATCGCCGCGGTCGCGTCCAACCTGCGCGCGCTGTTGCTGTGGCCCGTACCGGGCGTGTGGGGCGACACGACGCGGTACCTCGCGGCACTGCTGATCTGGCCGATCGGTGCCAGCGCCGCGGCGGCGCTCGCCGTGCGCGCACTCGTTCGGCCTGGTCGCGCGTGGTTCATCGCGGCGGCGATTCCCATCGCCATCGCGGCAACGGCGGGATTCCAGTTCGACGTGATGGCCATCGTGCCGCGACGCTACCTGTACATGGTCGGTGTCCCCTTCTGTCTGCTCATTGGTTACGGCCTCGGGATGTGGCGGTCGCACTGTCGTTGGCCGGCAGCCGTCCCCACGGTGATTGGGGCGCTGGTACTCGTGGCCGCACTCGCAGGCACCACACAGGCGCGCATCTGGGGACTTGCCGCGGCAACCGCGCGCTGCGCCATGGAGGACTTCGGACGACAGGTGCCGGCACCCGAGGCCGTCTACGTGGAGAACATGCCGTTCGCCATCGAAGAAGGGCCCATCGTGCTGCTCGAATATGACTTCTCGTACACGTACGCGAAGAGCGGCGCGGCACGCGATGCCGTGTTCCGGCGTGCCGTGCTCACGCTCGCGAACGACGGGACACTGGCAGTGCAGGGACACTTCGAGCCACCCGTGATGACGGGCCTACGTCGAACCGTCACGCTCGACTCCTGCCTGGGACGGGCCCGGTGACAGCGCGACGATGGGGTCCCTTCGCGGCGCTGATCATCCTCGCTGTCGTATCGGCCACGTGGGCGTATCACTGGCTCGCGCACGCGGAAACGGGGCGGCTCGATACACTGACAGGCGTACGGTCCGGCGAGGCGCCGCTGCCAGTCGACGGCAGTCTCGTCGCGCAATCATTCGTCGTGCCACCGGGAGGCGCAGGCGACGCGTGCGTCCACGTCGTGAATCACGCCAGCGGTGTCAGGCGTGTCGTGATTCAGCTACTGGCCGACCGCGACGGCGCGCCGGAAGCCGGCATGGGTCGTACGCTCGTCGAGGTGCCGCCCGGCACACGGCGCTGCGCGAGCATCCGCGTCGCGACCGCTGCCGAACCCGGACGCACGCTCTGGGTCGGTCTGCGCGCGGTATCCGCCGACGCATCGTCTGACGTCGCCTTCCTCATGAGCCGCGAGCGACGCTCGCGAACGGGACGTTTCCTTCGTGGTGGCCGCGAATGGTGGGGTGCACTCGGCCTGACGGTGACAGCACCTCGATCGACACGATGGGATGTCGCGTGGCCGAAGGCGCTGCCGCGCCCGCACACACGCGCAGGCGTTGGTGCCGTGGTGGGCCTGGCAACACTGATCGCGTTGCTGCCCCTGCTCGCTGTGGCTCTCACGTCGCAGTCGTCCCGCACGACGTGGATCCTCGCGCTCGGTCCACCGGTCCTGTTGTTCGCCCTGCAGGCCGCATCGTCGTGGACACCATCAGACGCGACACCGACGTGGCGTGGTGAGGGACGCGCGCTCATCGACGACCTGTGGCAGGCGCGCATCGACACGTCGTGGGACACGCTGTCAGGGCCGATCGATGTCGTGACCGGCAACATCGGACCGGCGCGGGATCGCGCGTTGTTCGCGCTGCCCGAGTCGTCCGTCGCGTGGGAGATCGACGTGACGGAACCCACGAGTCTCGACACGGCTGTCGCGTTACGGCGGGAAGCGTGGACGCGCGCGGGCGATGGCGTGACGTTCGCGATCTCGGTGGAGACAGAAGCGGCCGCGCCCGGAGGGCGGGGGACGGCCGGGCTCGGAGAGCCGGCCCTACCAACGAAAGATGTGTTGTGGGAGGGGCACGTCGATCCGTATGCAAACCCGGACGACAGGCAATGGCGCGACGTGACGGTGCGCCTCGACCGCTACGTCGGCCGGACCGTCACGCTGCGACTCTCCACCAGCGCCGGCCCGTCAGGCAATGCCGTGATGGACGCCGCGATGTGGCGGGAGCCGGTACTCCGGAAGAGCGTGGTTCGCTGACACAGAAATGCCGCGATGCCGGGAATGCCGGGAATGCTGCAATGACGAATGACGAATGACGAATGTCAAGGACAAAGCAGAAAGCCTGGAACATCCAGGACTCGACATTCCGACATTCGGCATCGGCATTTCACTGGCGTGAGTACGGTAGCGTCCAGACCCACCAGACTGCTGTCACGTCGCTGGCTCCTGGGAGAGAGCGCGCACGAGCGGCGCGCGATACTCCGGATCCTTCTCGTTCAGATGCATCCGTCGATTCGCGAGATCGAAGTCCAGATAGGCCTCTGCGTATCTGGACTCGTCCTCTGGCTCGAAGAAGATCTTGATCTTCGTGATGCCGTCACTGAGCGCTGTGGGATCGCCTTGCAGCGCGATCGCTGCGCACCTGATCGAATGCCGCATCGCCGCTGGTGCGAGCCTCGTTCCGTAGATGGCGTCGAGCGCCGTGACGAACGCGTCGCTATCGGGTCCTGTGGACTCCAGAGTGATGACGCCAGAGAGAAGGACCACGTCCGGCTCTCCCGTATCGAGAGTCTTCCAGGCGGACGCGATCAGGACCTTGAAGCCAACCCGCTTCGCGCCGGACAGACCAGCGACATCGATCGTTCTGGTGTCATCCGCGGTGACCGTGTCGCTGGTGATGGCGAAGACCAGGTCGCGAAACCCGTCTTCGGCCAGCGACGTGATCTCGGGCAGTTGGCGCTCGGCGTCCCAGATGCGCCATACGAGGATGGCCAGCACGAGAATCGCGCCAAAGCCGAGAAAGATTCGTAGCGCCATGAAGTCAGCCGAAGAGAATCCGATAGAGGATCATTCCTGCGGCCAGTCCGAGCGCCATACCCCACCCAAGCTTCCTGTTCCCTTCGTTCATCCCTGTTCTCCTTCGCATGTCTGTACAACGGTACAGTGTCCCTGAAACACGAAGACTTACGGCTCGAGGAGCAAGGCTGAAACGAGCAATGCCGGGAACATCGAAGACTCTCGACATTCCCGGCATTCGGCATCGCGGCATTGCACCGGCATGATTTGAGCGAGCGCCGTGCTCGCTCAAATCAACCGCATCCGCTCGTCGTTCCGCCCTTCGACAGGCTCAGGACTGGGACGACCAGTGGCTGCTCAACCGCAGCCACTGGTCGTCCCGCAGTTGGCGCACTTGTAGCAGGCGCCGGCGCGCACCATGATCGAGCCGCACGTGGTGCAGGGCGGCGCGTCTTCCTGGTTCTGCATCGAGGCGAACTCCGAGCCCTTCGCGCCCGGGACCGCCGCGGCGGCGGCCACCGTGGCGGCGACGGCCGAATCGCCGGACCCTTCCACCGACGCGAGCGTCGGATCGGGCATGTTCACCCCGGCGCGGAATCGCGCTTCGGGCGACAGGAACTTGGTCGCCATCCAGCGGAACACGTAGTCCACGATCGACTTCGCGAAGCGAACCTCCGGGTTGCGCGTCATGCCCGACGGCTCGAAGCGCGCGTGGCTGAACTTGTCCACGAGCACCTGCAGCGGCACGCCGTACTGCAACGCGTACGAGATCGCCTGCGCGAAGGCGTCGGCAAAGCCCGAGATCGTCGAGCCCTCCTTGGCCATCACGAGGAAGATCTCGCCCGGCAGCCCGTCCTCGAACAGGCCCACGGTGATGTAGCCCTCGTGGCCCGCGATGTCGAAGCGGTGCGTGATCGACGGACGCTCGTCGGGCAGCCTGCGGCGCACCGGCTGCGGCACACCCGTCGCGGCGTCGGTGGCGACCTGCTTGTCCTTCGACGTGTTCAGCGGCTGCGTCCGCTTGCTGCCGTCGCGGTAGATCGACCCGGCCTTGGCGCCCAGGCGCCACGACTGGATGTAGGCCTCCTGGATCTCCTCGACCGAGGCGTCCTTCGGCACGTTGACCGTCTTGCTGATCGCGCCCGAGATGAAGGGCTGCACGGCGCCCATCATCTTGATGTGCCCCATGTAGTGGATCGAGCGATCGCCCTTGAGCGCCTTGAACGCGCAGTCGAAGACCGCGAGATCGTCGGCCTTCAGGTGCGGCGCACCCTCGATCGTCTCGTGCTCGTCGATGTGCGCGACGATCTCCTTGACCTGCTGCGCGGAGTACCCGAGCTTCTCGAGCGCCATCGGCACCGTGCCGTTGACGATCTTCATCAGCCCGCCGCCCACCAGCTTCTTGTACTTCACGAGCGCGATGTCGGGCTCGACGCCTGTCGTGTCGCAATCCATCATGAAGCCGATGGTGCCCGTCGGCGCGAGCACCGTGGCCTGCGCGTTCCTGAAGCCGTGCGCCTCGCCGATTTCGATCGCATCGTCCCAGGCCTCGCGTGCGCCATCGAACAGGTCGGCCGGCACGTGCGTGCGATCGATGTCCTTGAGCGCGTTGCGGTGCTTGCGCATCACGCGGAGGAACGGCTCGCGGTTGCGGTCGTAGCCCTCGAACGGCCCGCCGTGATCGCGCGACACGCGCGCCGACTGCGCGTACGCCTCGCCCGTCATCACGGCGGTGATCGCCGCGGCCATGTCGCGGCCGGCGTCGCTGTCGTACGGCAGGCCGCGCGCCATCAGCAGCGCGCCGAGGTTCGCGTAGCCGAGCCCGAGCGGCCGGTACGCGTGGCTGTTGCGCTCGATCGCCTTGGTCGGATAGCTGGAGTTGTCGACGATGATCTCCTGCGCGGTGATGAGCACGCGGCAGGCGGCGCGGAAGCCGTCGACGTCGAACTCGCCCTGCTCGTCGACGAACTTCATCAGGTTGATCGACGCGAGGTTGCACGCCGAATCATCGAGGAACATGTACTCCGAGCACGGGTTGCTCGCGTTGATGCGCGCCGTGTTCGGGCAGGTGTGCCAGTCGTTGACCGTCGTGTCGAACTGCATGCCGGGATCGCCGCAGATGTGCGTCGCCTCGGCGATCTGGTGCATCAGGTCGCGCGCCTTGTACGTGCGCATCGGCGCGCCATCGCGCACCGCGTGCGTCGTCCAGTCGCGATCGTCGAGCACCGCGCGCATGAAGTCGTCTGTCGCGCGCACGCTGTTGTTGCTGTTCTGGAAGAACACCGACGCGTACGCCGGGCCGGTGAACGAGCCGTCGTAGCCGGCGTCGATCAGCGCCCACGCCTTCTTCTCTTCCTCGACCTTGCAGTTGATGAACTCGACGACGTCCGGGTGGTCGGCGTTGAGGATCACCATCTTCGCGGCGCGGCGCGTCTTGCCGCCCGACTTGATGACGCCCGCGAAGGCATCGAAGCCCTTCATGAACGACACGGGGCCCGACGCGGTGCCACCACCGGCCAGCAGCTCCTGCGACGAGCGGATCGCCGACAGGTTCGACCCGGTGCCGGATCCGTACTTGAAGAGCATGCCCTCGGTCCTGGCGAGGGTGAGGATGGAATCCATCGTGTCCTGCACGGCGTTGATGAAGCACGCCGAGCACTGCGGGTGGGGTTCGATGCCGCAGTTGAACCAGACGGGGCTGTTGAACGCCGCCTTCTGGAAGACGAGCAGGTGCTTCAGGTCGTCGCTGAACGCCTGCAGGTCGTCTTCGCTCGCAAAGTACTTCTGCGTGCGGGCCCAGCCCGTGATCGTGTCGACCACGCGCCCGATCAGTTGACGGACGCTGCGCTCGCGCTCCGGCGTGCCGATCGTGCCCCGAAAGTACTTCGAGACGACGATGTTGGTGGCCTGCTGCGACCAGAACCTGGGGATCTCCACGTCGCGCTGCTCGAAGACGACATGCCCCTTCTCGTTGCCGATGATCGCGGAGCGGGTCTCCCACTCCACGGCGTCGAACGGGTCGATACCGTCGCGCGTGAAAGTCCTGCGGAACTCCAGACCCGGAATCGGCACGACATCGGTGGCACCAGTCGATGGGCCGAGGATGCCCTCGACCGACTGTGCAGACTGCATTCCCTTCCTCCTCGCACCGGCACGAACCCTCCCCAGAGTCAGCACGCGGCGATCTCTATGTGAACCCCACACCCGAGCCACCGAGAACCCGCCACACCGGAGAAACAGCCGCCCCGAACCCGCGAACACGGGTGTGCCGATCGACACGGCACGGGTCAGCAGACACCGGTTGTGGGAGGCGTGATCCGTCCTGCGGCACGTCCTCGTTCGTGGTGACTCAGGGACGCGTCGCTCCGAGGGGCTGGGTGCCTTCGGGTGGGCGAACTTCGGCGCTACGGAGTGCCACTATGCTCCCGTCGGCTGGGGTTGTCAACGGGAAATTCCACCACATCTTGTGCGTGCAGTAGTCCACCGCCCCAATATGCAGTCAGTCGACCGAATACCCCGCAACACCTTCCAGCAGCGGAACTTACGGGGGTGGCCGGTGGGAACTTCAGAATTTCACGATTTCAGAATTGCACGGGCCTGGCTCCGCATCGCGGCATCGCGGCATTTCACCAATCACCGGCTCAGCCCGCGCGCCAGGGTTTCGGCCTTGTCGGCCAGCGACGCCGCCAGGAGGTAGTTGCGCTCAGACAGGGCCTGGAGCGACTGATCCACGAAGCGGCGGGCCGTTTCGTGCTGCTGGCGCGCCTGCTGCCCGAGACGCGCCGCATTGACGCGGTCGAGCAGCCCCGTCGCCCGGCCGAGTACCTCGCGCGTGCGCCGTTCGGCGTTCGCCTCGTCAGCCGTCTGCGGCGTCCGCAGCAACGGTCCCGGAGCGGGCATGTGCTCGGGTGCTGTCAGGGGCGTCTCGACAGGCGCGGCGGGGCTCGGCGCTTCGGCCTGCTTCGGCGGCTCGGTCCGCCCCTGGGTGCTGCGCGCCGCCCGCGTGGGCCGATTGGCCGGTGCCGGACGCTCGACGGTCGTGGCCTCGGTCGGCAGTACCGGCTCCGGCGGCACGGAGATCACGCGCGCCGGCGGCGGCGGCATCTCGAGCGCCACCACGCGCGGGGCGGCAACCGGCTTGCTCCTGGTACACCCCACGACACTGACGCCGCAGAGCAGCGCCACGAGCACCGCCCGGTTCGGCGTCGCCTTCGATGCGTGTCCCTGTCTCACTCGCACCTCCCCGCCATCATGCACGCGGCAACCGCATGCGGAACGTCGCGCCATGGCCCGGCGACGACTCGACCTCGATCGTGCCGTCGTGCAGTTGCACAGTCCGGTACACCATCGACAACCCCAGCCCGCTGCCCTGCTCGCGCGTGGTGAAGTACAAATCGAACACCTTGCCGAGGTGCTCCGGCTCGATCCCGATCCCCGAGTCGACGACGTCGATCTGCACCTGCTGGTCCTCGACTGGTTGCGCCCGCAACGCGAGCGTGCCGCCGGTGGGCATCGCGTCGATCGCGTTCAACGCCAGATTGAGCAGCGCCTGCCGCACCATGGCGCGGTCGACCTGGATGGCAACGCGCTCGGGCGCCGCCATTTCGACGGCGATTCCCTGTTGCTCGGCCTGCGGACGCACCACGTCGACGATGTCCTGGAGCAGAAATGCGACGTCGACGGGCTCGACCTGCAACTCCTCGGGCCGGCTGAACCGCAGGAAGCCCTGGACCACGTCGTCGAGGCGACGAATCTCCTCGCCGATGATCGACACGTGGCTCATCAGCCCTTCGGGAGGCGCAGCGGTGGCGACGACGCCACCACCGGCACCGCCACCCGCGGCGACTGCCGGCCGCCTTCCGAGCTTCTGCCGCAGGAGTTCGAGGTGGATGGTCATGGCGTTGAGCGGGTTCTTCACCTCGTGCGCCACGCCCGCCAACAGCCGGTTCAACGACGCCAGCTTCCTCGAATACCGCAGCATGGTCTGGAGTTGCGAGAGGGCGCCGACGTTGCGCGCCACGAGCATCACGCCGACGAACCCGCGCGTCTGATCGGCCACCGGGTGGGCCATCAACTGCTGCTGGCTGCGCGCCTCGCCCACGGCCGCGGGGAGATCCGCGATCACGGGACCGCGAGACGCCTTCACGGCCAGCGCACGTTCGACGAGGCTCCGGCAGGGATGTGCCTCCGGTGCCGCCGCCGCAAACGGCGCGCCGACCTCCAACGCCGGCAGCAGCGCCTTCATCGCCGCGTTGGCGAACACGACGTCGCCGGTCGGGCCGACGATCGCGACGGCGTCTTCGAGGCGCTCGACGACCGATTCGGCACGCCGCGCCTGCTCGACCAGCTGCGACCTGATCGTGGACACCGACTGGCTCAGCGCGTTGAACGACGTCCCGAGATCCTTGAAATCATCATCCGGCAAGTCGAGCCTGACGTCCTCCTCCCCTTGGCCGAGACGCGCGATGCCGCTCTGCAGCACGTGGATCGGCCGCAGGAAACGGCGCGCCATGAGCCACGACACCGCGGTGGCCAGCAGGATCGCGGCCACCGACACGCCGGCGATCGGCGCCAGCGTGTCCTCGATGCCGTCCCAGATGAGCACCGTCGACACGCCGATGCGGATGGAGCCGAAGCGCGCGTCGCCGAGCAGCAGCGGCTGCGTCACCTCGTAGCTGCGCTGGTCCCACACGCCGCGCAACTGGGTGAAGGGGCCCTCCTGCAGCAGGTGTTCGAGAGACGGCTGCACCGGCACCACGGTGCCTTCGAGCGTCGGCGAACTGTGGACGAGCGCCACGTCGCGGACGTCGGTGATCGTCGCGTACGTGACGTTCTGCGCGAAGCCGATCGCGGAGGTGAGGATGTCGCGCAGGCCGGGATCGGCCTGCAGGTCCGCGGCCGCCGTCTCGCGGCTGCGCACGAGCGTGAAGGCGCGCTGGTACGTCGCGTTGGCGAGCATGCGTCCGCGCACCTCGCTCTCGGCGAGCAGCGTCTGCGCGTGGGCGGCCAGGTACACCACGCTCATCGTCACGACCGTCATCGCGACGATGCAGGTGACGCCGAGCGCCTGCCGGGTCTGGTAGCTCAGACGCATGCGCCACGCACGCTCAGTCGACGGACTGATCGCGCCCCTTCATGCGATTCAACTTGTTGTGCAGCGTCTTGAGGCTGATGCCGAGCAGTTCGGCGGCCCGCGTCTTGTTCTGTCCGGTGTGCGCCAGCGTGATCTCGATGAGCCGCATCTCGGCCTCGTCCACGGTGGTGCCCGGGCTCAGCGTGATCTGGTGGCGTTCGCTGGTCCTGGCCTGCGGCGTCGAGAGCTCGGGCGGCAGCTGCGCGGCCTCGATGAACTCGCCGGGCGTGAGGATGGTGGCCCGCTCGATGACGTTGCGCAGTTCGCGGATGTTGCCCGGCCAGTGGTACTGCTCGAGCAGCGCCAGCGCGTCCTGCGACACGCCGCGCACGTCGCGGCCGTTGCGCGCGTTGAACTCGCCGATGAACGACTGCACGAGCAGCTGGATGTCCTGGCGGCGCTCGCGCAGCGGCGGCAGTTCGATCGAGACCACGTTGAGCCGGTAGTAGAGATCCTCGCGCAGCTTGCCGCGCTGGACGGCGTCGAGCGGATTGACGTTGGTCGCGGCGATGATGCGCACGTCGACGTTCTGTTCGGTCCGTCCGCCGAGGCGGCGGAACGTGCGCTCCTGGAGCACGCGCAGGAGCTTCACCTGCGTGACAGGCACCATTTCTGCGATCTCATCGAGGAAGAGCGTGCCGCGATGCGCGAGTTCGAAGCAGCCGAGACGCCGCTCCACGGCGCCCGTGAACGCGCCTTTCTCGTGCCCGAAGATTTCGCTCTCGAGCAGCGTCTCCGGGATCGCCGCGCAGTTGATGGCGATGTACGGCTGGTGGATGCGGTCGCTCAGCTGGTGGATCGTCTGCGCCACCAGTTCCTTGCCCGTCCCGGACTCGCCCCAGACAAGCACGGAGGCCGACGTCGGCGCGGCCTGTTCGATCGTGCGATACAGCTTCCTGATGGCCGGCGTGTTACCGATGATGCGGCCGAAGCTGCCCTGATCGCGGAGCTGACGCCGCAAGACGCGTACTTCCCGCCGCGTCTCCTGCCGCTCGACGGCCTTGGCGAGCAGGATCTGCAGGCGATGCGGATCGACGGGCTTGGTGAGGTAGTCGTATGCGCCGTCGCGGATGGCCTCGACGGCGGTCTCCACGGTGCCCTGCGCGGTGAGAATCACGACGCACAGGTCCGTGAGCTGGTCCTGCAACGCCCGCAGCAGGCCGAGGCCGTCCATGCGCGGCATCACCAGGTCCGTCAGCACGATCCCTGGCCGGAACGTGGTGATCTTCTGGAGCGCCTCCTCGCCGTCGGCGGCGTCCTCGGCCACATATCCCCACGCCCGGATCAACTCGGTGAGACCGATGCGTGCGGCGCGGTCGTCCTCGACCACGAGGATCCGCTCACCGGATGCCTGGCCCTGGCCCGAATCCGACGACTGCGGTGATGACGACGCGATCTCGCTGGGCATCGCCCCACAGCGTAACATCTACACGGTGACCGTTCCCGACACGCTCGACGAGGCGCCTCAGCCGTTGGAGTCCAGCCTGCCGGCCCTGCCACGCCGGTCGCGGGCACTGTCGCTGCTCGAAGTGCTCCTGTGCTCGGGCCTGCCGACCCAGATCCTCATCGGCGGCCTGCTCATCGTGGCCGGCGCACGCCCGGCCAGCGACGGTGTCCTGCCGTTCTCGTTCGTGGTGGACGTGTCCCTGCTCGATACGTGCGCCATCGTCGCGCTGGCGACGTTCTTCCTGAGACTCGGCGGGGAGAGTCCGCGCGCGGTCCTCCTCGGGCGTGGGCCGATCAACGTCGAGGTCCGACACGGCGTGGCGTGGCTGCCGTTCGTGTTCATCCTGGTGATTTCGCTCGGCGCGCTCGTCCAGTTCGCGGCGCCGTGGCTGCACAACGTGCCGCAGAACCCGCTGCAGGCCATGCTGACCTCGCCGTGGCGCGTGGCGATCTTCGCCCTCGTGGTGGTGCTGGCCGGTGGCGTGCGTGAGGAGGTGCAGCGCGCGTTCATCCTGCACCGGTTCGAAAGGGACCTCGGGGGGGCAGCCGTCGGTCTCGCGATCTTCAGCGTCGCCTTCGGCCTCGGTCACCTCACGCAGGGCTTCGACGCCGCCCTCATCACCGGCGCGCTCGGCCTGTTGTGGGGCCTCATGTACCTCGCCCGCCGCAGCATGGTCGCCCCCGCCGTCTCACACGCGCTGTTCAACCTGGTCGAGATCGCACTCTACCAGTACGCGTCGAAACACGGGTTGCTCCCACCGACGACGTAGCGGGCGCCGGGCACCGGGCACCGGGCACCGGGCACCGGATTGTGGCCCCCGGACGTTCTCGCCATTCGTCATTCGTCATTCGTCATTCGGCATTCGGCATCCCCTGTCACCGGGCTTCGTACCGCCACTCGCCGAGGATGGCGCCGAGGATGCGACCGTCGCCGGGGACCTGCCATGTCGGCGTCACGCGAAGCCGGATCGTGTGCCAGCGGCCGTCAGGGCGGGCCGGCAGCCGGTACTCGAGCGTCGTCCAGGGCCCTGACTCGAGATCGCGCTGATCGGCGGGCCGCTCGTCGATCGAGACGTCCAGACGCTGGACGCCGGGCGAGAGGTTGCGTAAGGGGATCTCGACGCGATAGGAACCGGCGGGCACGTAGAGCACCGTGTCGCCGGTGGTCCAGCGATACATGTCGCCGCGCGATCCCTGTTCGGCGAAATACACCCCTTCGTCCGGCGGACGGTCGACGGAGTCGGCCGAGGACCCCACCCATCCGGCGCGGATCGGCCACGACGCGAGCGTCACGCCGACGAGCGCCGCCGCGGCAAGGCGCCAGGCGCGCGGCGGCCGACCGGCGCCGAGCGTGGCCAACGCGGTGCAGATCGTGCCGACCACCACGTCCTCCCGCAGCAGGATGCGGTCTCCCGTCAGCATCGTGAGGGCGTATCCCGCCAGGCCGCCGAAGAGGCCAACGACGGGCCAGGCCGTGGACGCACCCATCGGCAGGTTCCCCGGTGCGCGCATCCCGATGACCACGGCCACGAGCAGCAACAGGAACGCGCCGAGGCCGAGCAGGCCGAGTTCGGCGGTCACCAGCAGGTACGTGTTGTGGGGCGACAGATACGCGTTGGGTGGCAACGACTCGATGCCGAGTTGCGCCCGCACACGCTCGAACTGCAGCGGCGCCTGTCCAACGCCCTGCCCCACGAGGGGCCGCTCGCGGATCATCGTCAGCGCCACGTGCCACACGGCGATGCGTCCCTTCGCGATGGCGTCTGGAGGCTGACGGAGGTTGAACGTGTACAGCCACGTGTGCAGATAGGACGTCTGCTGCTCGTGCCTGATGTCGAGCGCGGTCCCGACTGCCGTGCACGTGACGATCGACGCCACGACCGTCGCGACCGACACCCGCAACGCGCGCCGCGCATGCCGCCGGACGAACACCGACGGATCGATGGCGTCGAGGTCGCGCCTGAGACCGAGCCAGACCATCACCAACGCGCCAGCCGCGAGCGCCAGCAGGCCGGCGCGACCGGCGGTCATCACCGTCGCGACGAAGACGATGCCGCCGGCGGCGGCCCAGGCCCCTCGACGCCACCCGGAGGACCTGAGCGCCAACCCCGCGATGACCGGCGCGACGAGCGTGTAGAACGCCGCGAGCGCGTTGGGGTCCACGTACGTGGCATTGATCCGGACAATCCCCGCGTCGAAGACGCGCCAGGCGTGCTGCAACCCGATGCCCGTGGCCGCCTGCACCATGCCGAAGACGGCCGTCGCGATCGCCGCCACCCCCGCAGCACGCAGGATCCGCTCTCGCGTCGCCCTGGTCGTCGCCCATCCGGTGATGAGCGTGCACGACAAGCCGTCGACGATGACGGTCCACTCGGGCAGCGCACTCGGCACGAGCGCACGGTCCACGCCGAAGATGTACGCCGGCATCTGGGCCTGGACCTGCCGCCACACGTGCGGCAGATCGAGTCCGCGCCAGGGTTCCGGCGTGAGTGTCACCAGCAGGGACACCGTCGCGACAACCGTGAGCAGCGCCCAGCCATTCGACAGGCTGCTGCCGTCGCCGCGGCGACCGGCGATCCGGTACACCAACCACGGGATGGCCTGAGTGGCCACCACGAGGTGTACCAGTTCACGTGGCAGCGATGGCTCGACGGTCGGCCAGACAGGCAGGAGGGGCACTATGCCGATCAGCACCGCCGGCGACCAGTGAGGTCTGGCGATGGCGACCATCACCAGCGCCATGAGGAGTGCGCGTACCCACGTCGGGATCTGCGGAGACGCCAGCAGGACCTGGCCGGGGCCACCCAGGTAGACCGCCAGCAGGGGCAACACCGCCACGCGAACGGCCAGGTCCGTCCACGGCGAGGCCGGACGTCGGTCGACGACTGGACCGTCGAGTGGCGCCTGGATCACGCGCCCCCCGCGACCTGCACCGACGTGCGCGCGCGAATGCCGGCGATCCAGTCGGCAATCAGCGCGGCGCGGCGCGTCTGCACGAGCCGACGCCGCGCCGCTTCGCGCTGGTCCGGCGTCGGCGCGACAGCCCCTTGCGACGCAGCCTCCTGCGCGACCTCGGCGTCGGTCGGTTGCGCCGCCGCAGTGAATCGCTGGTCCACGTAGATGTCGATGCGGATGTCGTCAGCCACCCAGTCGCGCGCACGCGCCTCCGTCAGGCCGATCGTCTCGAGCGCCCGCGCCAGGGCGGCTGCACCGCCCGCCCGTTGTCGCGCCCTGTCGAACCGCTCGTCCACGGCGGCGGCGATGGGCACGGCCACGGCGAGCCGGGTCACCTCGATGTGCATCAACTCCCGCGTGATGACTCTGTCGATCGCCTCCTGCGGCGTACCCGCCGCGGCGACCGAGCCGAGCAGACGCGCGGCCTCCACATCGCGCCACGTCAGCGCCTGATCCCCGACGGTGGCCACCAGACGATCGATGAGGATGGCCTGGGCGCGAGCGGCGTCAGGCACGACGGTACAGGTGGCCAACACGGCCAGATATACTGTCGCGGTTGCCCATCGGCACCGTGCCTGCATGAGACTGACTGTCGTCATTCCTGTCTACAACGAGGTCCACACGTTACTGCACCTGATCGACAGGGTGCAGGACGTGGCGGTGGACAAGGATCTCATCCTGGTGGACGACTGCTCCACCGACGGCACGCGGGACCTGCTCCAGCGGACCGAGTTCCCACCGAACGTCCGCGTGTTGTACCACGAACGCAACCAGGGCAAGGGGGCCGCACTGCGCACGGGCTTTGCCGCCGCCACCGGCGACATCGTGATCATCCAGGATGCCGACCTCGAGTACGACCCGCAGGAGTACCCCAAGCTGATCACGCCCATCCTCGAAGGACGGGCCGACGTCGTGTTCGGTTCACGCTTCGCCGGGGGCGATGCGCATCGCGTGCTGTACTTCTGGCACTACATGGGGAACAAGTTCCTGACGCTCTGCTCCAACGCGTTCACGAACCTCAATCTCACCGACATGGAGACCTGCTACAAAGTCTTCCGGCGCGAAGTCCTCCAGGGCATCACCGTCGAAGAGAACCGCTTCGGATTCGAGCCCGAGATCACGGCCAAGATCGCGAAGCTGCGCGTCCGCATCTACGAGGTCGGGATCTCCTACGACGGCCGCACCTACGAAGAAGGCAAGAAGATTGGCTGGAAGGACGGCGTGCGCGCCCTCTGGTGCATCGTCAGGTACAACTGGTTCCGATAGCGATTCGGCATCGCGGCATTCGGCATTCGGCATTCCTAGAACGCCTGGCCCACGGTGATGTGAAGCGCCGTGCGGCTCTCCTTCATGCCGTTGGCGAAGGTCATGGGCGACAACTTGAAGCCCAGGTCGACGCGGATGGGACCGATCGGGGAGAGGTAGCGCACGCCGACGCCGGCCGCGCCGCGGATGCGGGCCAGATCCAGGTTCGAGACACGCTGGAAGACGTTGCCCGCGTCGATGAAGCCCGCCGCGACGAGCCCCCGCCACACGGGCACCCGCACTTCGCTGTTGAAGATCAGCAGCGCGTTGCCCCCCGTAGGCAACCCATTGCGATCGAGCGTGGCTGGCTCCCCGAGCCGATCCTGCGCGAAACCGCGCACGGTGTTGTCGCCACCCGCGAAGAAGCGCTCGGCGGCCGGCAGATCCGTGACCACGTCGACGAGCGCCACGCCGTCAGGCCCGAACAGCGGCTGGCCATCGTCGCCGATGCGCGCGAGTTCACGCGGCAGGCCGCGGGCGAGTCCGAGCCGCGCGCCGCCGGCCACCACCACGCGCAGCGCTCCGGGAAGACGACGGTAGATGAATCCCTGGAGCAGCGTCTTGTTGAAGCCGACTTCGGATCCGATCGAACGCCCCGCGAGCTCGCCATCCACGGCCACGAACGTCCCGCGTCCGGGGTCGAGCGGATCGTCACGCGTGTCGCGGATCACGGAACTGGTCACCGACGAAATCCGCACTTGTGGAAACAGCCGGTCGACGTTGAGCTGATCCTCCGGCGCGACGCGCGCGTCGAACAACTCCGTGCGGCCGATGCCGTAGCGCGCGACGAACGTGGTGTGCTCGCCCAGCAGGCGCGACCAGTCCACGCGCGCCTGCTGGCGCCTGAAGCTGAAGCTCGATCGGATCGCCTGCTCCACGAACGTGGTGACGTCGAGGTTGGCGCTGTCGCCGAACGCGCGCGGCTCGCGCCACGTGCCGAGCACGCGGTACTCGTTCAACGCGAGCCCGGAGCCGTCGCGGTCGGGGTCGCCGGGATAGTCACGCGGCCTGACGCTGGCGCGGAGGAAGAGCCCGAGCGTGCGGTTCTTGCCCCACAGGTTGCGCCGGCCGGCCTCGAGGAACCCGCGCGCCGCGAACTCGAAGGTCTCGTCCACCGCACCGGTGTCGGCCACGGTCCGCAGCCGCTGGCCCCCCTGGAGACCCGCACCGTACCCGAGCGTGGTGACAGGCGCCTCTTCGACGGTCACCACCACGTCGCGCTCCGCGTGCCCGTCCTGGCCGACGTCCGTGATCCGCACGCTGCGAAACAGGCCCAGCGCGGTGAGGCGCCGCTGGCTCTCGAACACGCGGCCGAGGCCATACGGCTGCCCACTCGCGATGCGCAACTCGCGGCGAATCGTGTCCTCGCTCGTGCGGACGTGTCCGACCACGAGAATGCGATCGACGATCGTCTGCCGGCCTTCGGTGAGCACGAACGTGACGGCGATCGCACCGGGCGTGTCCCCGGCGTCGAGCCTGGCCTCGATCTGCGCGTGGCGGAAGCCCTCGTCGAGATAGCGGCGCAGCACCGCCTCGCGGCTCGCCACGACGGCCGCCGAGGAGAACGGTTGTCCCGGCGCGACCGTCAGCACCGACCGCAGCACCGACTCGTCCATCGCCGCCGCGGCCTCGAAGGCCACCGACGACAATGTCGCCCGCGCGCCCTCGTCGACACGCAGCCTGACGTCCAGCAACCCATCGACGTCCGGCGAGAGCGACGGTTCGCTCACGTCGACCAGCGCCTGCTCCACTCGCACGGCAGGGTAGCCGTTGTCGTGATAGTGCTGCGTGATGGCCGTGATGCCGGTCGCCAGTGCGGACGGTACGAACGGCTGTCCGATCGGCAGCGACACGCGTTGGCGCAGCATCGCCTCGGAGGCTGTCCGGGCACCGCCGATCTGCACCGACCGCACGCGATACAGCCGCCCGCGCGCGATCGAGTACACGACCTCGAGGCGATCGTCCGCCTGCTCCGATCGCCCTGTGCCCGGCAGTCCCTCCGGTTGCCCGTTGCCCGTTGCCGGTTGCCGACCGCCATCTCCGTCCGGTTGCCGGTTGCCGGTTGCCGGTTGCCGGTCACCATCCGCCTCCGGTGGCCGGTTGCCGGTTGCCGGTTGCCGGTTGTCGGTCTGTCTCCGCGTATACGACACGCGCGCACGCCAGTAGCCGCGCTCCTGCAACCATGTCACGATGCGGTTACGCGAATCCTCGAGCAGGTCCTCGTCCACACTCGCTTCGGCCTGGATCGGCACGAGCTCCCGACGCACGCGCGGCGGAAGCGAGTCGCCCTCGAACGAGAGCGAGACGAGCGGGCCGCGCGCCACGTCCACGGTCATGTCGATGGACGTCTCGTCCTGACCGGGGACGGGCGTGGTCCGCACCACGGCCTCGTAGTAGCCCGCCTCGCGCAGGCGATGCGTGTACCGCTCGATATGGCGATCGATGCTGTCCCTGTCGTACGGCATACCCGGGCGGATATCGAGCGCAGCAACGGTCACGGAGCGATCGGCCTGTGGCACGCCAGTCACCGTCACCTGTCCCACGTGCCACCGCGGGCCGGGATCGCCGGTCAGCACCAGCGTGACCACGTCGCGGCGTTTCGTGGTCTCGATGCGCGTCTCGGTCTGCGGGCGCAGGAAGCCGTGCGAACCGAGTACGTCGTTGGCCACACCAACGGCCTGCCCGGCGTCGGAGGCCAGCGCCGACGACCCGAGCCGCTCGCGCACGGCGCGCACGATGTCGCCGCCGAACTGCCGCAACGCGCCGTCCACACGCACCTCTCCGATGCGCTGCACGGACGCCAGCTCGACTCGCACGAGGACGCCGGTACCCGTCGGCTCGGCGTAGACGTCGACCGTGGCGAAGCGCCGCATGTGGACGAAGTGCTCGATCGACGACCTGACCTGCGCCGGGTCGAGCGGCCGGCCGATGGCAACGTCGAGCAGTTGCGCGAGCCCCCTGTCGGTCGTCGGCACGCCGTCGAGCACGATCACGAGGCCCGTCACCGTCTGTCCGCGCACGTCGGCGGCCGGCGGCGAGGGTGCCGGCTGCCGGGCGGAGGCTCCGCTCGCGGCGGCGATGACGATCAGGCAGGCGGCAACGGCGAGGCGCATCAGAAGATGTGGCGGACGCGCACGTCGATGGCGTACGTGTCGTCCTCGTTCTGCGACACGATCCACGACAGGCGATCGTTCTGCGTGAACTCGAGGAGGATGAGCTGGTCGCGCTGCTCGGACGTGAGCAACTGCGCGAAGGTCAGGTAGATCCTGTCGCTGATCCGCTTGCCGATCGTGAGGCGGGCGCCAGGATTGAGGCGCGACGACTGCTGGCCGATGTTGACGAGCGACGGCGTGATCTGCACCGAGTCCACGCCGAGCGCCTGCTGCGCCACGCGCCCGACGTTCTGCGAAATCGGGCTTGCGAGCAGACGCGCGGCCCGTGCGGCGATCAGATCCTGCTCGGTCTGGTTCGGCGCGCGCAGCGCACGCAGTTCGGCGTTCACGGGATCGCGCACGTCGCCGAACAGGAGCGCCGTGATGTCCACCGCGTTGAGCGGCGGGTCCGACGAGAGATCGAAGACGAAGCGATCGGGCGTGCCCGACACGCGAAACGTGACGATGTAGATCTGGCCGGGCACCTGTGCGCGCGTTTCGGCCTCGATGTCGAAGAAGGGTTCGATGCGCGTCGGGTTCGAGAAGTCGATCACGCCACGCCGCACGTTGTAGCGCTTGCCCTCGAAGAACACTTCGCCGCGCTCGACCTCGGCACGGCCGAAGAGCTGCGGCCTGTCGTACGTGCCGCGCAGCGTCAGATCGGCACTCGAGACGAGGCGAGTCGTGTTGTTCTCGATACGCAGCGTGGACGGCGCTTCGACGCGCAGGTCGAACCGCAGCGGGTAGCTCGACTCCTCCGCCGCACCCGCGGTGGTCGTGAGCCCGCCGGCCGCCAGGCCGAACACGCCGGTCCCGCTGGTGTCGAACGTCCGCGTCAGCACCGCGTCGCGCACGCGCACGGTACCGCTCAGCGTCGGATCGGCGATGGGGCCGCGGAGCGCGAGCTCTGCGTCGACGATCGAGCGGAAGCCTTCCGGGTAGCGGATTCGCATCTCGTAACCGGTGGCCGACACGTTGAACTCGCTCGGCGTGAGGCCGGCGAAGGCGACGCGGCCGGCGAAGCGCACGGGGCCGCCGCCGAGTCGCGCAGTGACGCCTTCGAGCGACGCGCCGCCCGTGTCGAAGCGCACGGTGCCGTTGATCGCTTCGAGCGAGTGCGGCATGCCCGCGTACCGCAGGCGGCCATCCGAGATCAGCGCGCTGCCGCCGACGACGGGCGACCGCCAGGATCCGCTGATCTCGGCCGAGACCTCCGCCGCGCCAGACGCACGCACGTCGGTCAGTGCACCCTGCAGGAGACCGAGGTTCGCGTCGCCGATCATCCTGATGCTGACGCGCTCGGTGCCGAAATCGACGTCGCCCACCACGTCGAGACGCGTGCCGTCGCCCACCAGACGCATGCGATCGATCTGCAGGCGATCCCGTCCGAGCGCGAGTCGCAGCGGTTCGTCGTTGCGGAGCTGATAGTCGATCAGGCGCAACGCGAGCGCGTCGATGCGAAGGTCGCCCCTGAGGCGCGACGAATCGTTGAACGGGCCGACGAAGCGGAGCTGACCCGAGCCGACCATCGACGTGAAAGGCGAGAAGGTGGGGCTGTAGACGCGGATGTACGGATCGAGCGAGGTGTTGACGAACGTCAGCGTGATGTCGCTGTCCGCGTCATCGTCGAACGGCATGCGACCCGTGCCGGAGACGGCGAGGCGCGACGAGGCCATCTCCAGCGCATCGATGTACATCTGCCGGTCGCGGATGGAGAGCTGCGCCGTCACCTGTCCGATGCCCTCGTCGGCGACGTAGAGATCGTCGATGGCCGCACGCACGTCGTAGCGAGGAGCCTGGAACGTCGCGTTGCCCTCGGCCACGAGACGCAGCGCGCCGGTGAGCGGCACGCCTTCCCACGTGAGCGCGTACACGCTCGACACGGGGATGTCGCGCCCCTCCACCTTGAACTGGTAGGTGCCTGCCCACGCGACGTAGGCCGACCCGTTCACGTGTCCGCCCTTCTTGGCGATCACGATGTCGTCGAGGAAGACGCCACGTCCATCGAAGCGCAGCGCCGACGTGGCCGTGTCGAAGGGCTCGTCGTACGCAACACCGTTGTCGAGGCGGAGCCGCCCGAAGCCGAGCGGGCCGGTGTAGTCGCCCTGCAACTGGAAGTCGCCCGACAACGGCCCTTCGACGGGATACTCGTCGAGCACGAAGGCGTGACGCAGATCGCGCAGCGGCCAGTCCACCATCTGGATGCGCGCGCGGATCTCCTCGCCGCCGTCGCGCCGTGGGAACCCGAGCGAGAAGCGGCCCGCCACGCGCATGCGTGCCCCGTCCTTCTCGATCTCCGCGTCCGCGATGTCGACGTAGCTGTCCTCCACGGTGAGCGCGGTCTTCGCGGTACCCCACGTGACGTCCCAGGCACGCAGGTCGCGCCCGCTGAACTGCCCGTCGATGCGCGGCGACCTGATGCGGCCCGTCATCCTGCCGTCGAACACGCCGGAGCCGCCGACCAGTACCGGCCGCGTGGGCGATCCCGCCGCCGTCATGATGCCCACGAGCAGCTTGTCGCTCTCCTGCCAGTCGCGGCTGGTCACGTGGAAGTCGAAGTCCGACGCATCGCCCGACTCGGTCCGCCCCGTGAACTCGACGTACGTCTCCTCGGTCGCGGCAAAACTCCGGCTCACGTCGATGCGCGCGCCCTCGTACGCGTACCGCAGCTCGGCGGTCATCGGCACGCGCCCGAGAGGGGCGTCCCTGTCGAGCGAATCGGGAGCCGGCGGTTCCGGGGCGCCGAGATCGATCAGCTCGCGCCCCTGCATGCGCTGGCCCTCGGGCGCGGCGATCACGATCTCGCCGTCGCCGGTCCGCAGATCGAAACGGCCCGACGGGAAGTCCAGCAGGTGCCGTCCGTCGGCACGCCCTGCCACCTGCATGCCGGCGAGCCCGATGGTGCGTGACACACGCTCGACGTCAACGCCGCGATAGCGCGCGTCGAGGCGCTGGTGCGCGGGCGTCGGTGCCCCGAGCGGCGCGTACGAGTAGTTGATGTCGAGCCGGCCGCCCTCGAATCCCATCTGCGACTCGATCACTTCGAACCTGTCGCGTTCCCACAGCAGCGAGCCGCGCACATCGTCGAAGTCGAACGAGGTGAGGTGTGCGCGCGGGCTCTGGAAGCGGCCGGTGAGTTCGCGGAAGTCCTTCGCGAGTCTGAAGCGGCCGGCGAACTGCCCGGTGCCGGTGAGCACGAAGTCGTGGCCGGCGAAGAACAGCGCGCGCATGCGCTCGAAGTCGATGGTGGATCGCTCGATGTCGTACACCTGCTCCGGCCAGTTGGCGAGGTTGACCTCGCCGTGGACCTGCGAGACGGAGCCGTCGGCCTGGAGATCTATGCGCGACATCGTCAGGCGCGGGCCGTCGACGATGAACTCCGACTGCATGTGCATCCACATCGGCTCGAAGCCCATGATGCGGATCTCGCCGTCGTGCGCGCGCGCGGTGCCGCGATAGCGGTCGCTCTTCGCGATCGAGACGTCGAGATTGCGTACGTCGACGCTCCACGGCGTGCCGTGGTCGGTGAAGTGGACGCGGCCCCCCGTACCGGTGAACTGCCGCAGCGTGGTGACGAACCGCTTCGGGCCGTCGGACTTCGGGATCGAGATCTTCGGGAAGTTGTGACGCCCGCCGGGGAACGTCTCGATCGTCATCGCCCAGTCGCGCATCGACACGTCCTGGACCACGAGCTCACCCGTGACGATCGACCACCACGGCACGCCGACGGTGATGCGGTCGGCGGTGAAGAAGGGTTCGTCCTCCGGCGTCAGGCCGGCGATGCGCAGGTCGTCGATGACCAACTGGCCCGTGAGGAGGCGCACCGAAAGACCGCCGATGTGCAGCGCCCTGTCGAGCCGCTTGCTGCCTTCGCGTTCGGCGAGTCCACGCAGGCCGGGACCGAGATCGATCGAGAGTACGGAGACGAGCGCGGCGGCGACGCCGGCGATGAGGAGCGCCGACGCACGCTTGCTGAGGCGCCACACGAAGCGACGCTTGCGTCCGCGCACGCGAGGACGCGGAGGCGCCGGGTCTGCTGGCGGCGATGGTGAATCCGGCGGAGGCGTGGTCCCTGCGGGTTCGTCTGGCACGCTCACTCCACGACCACGAGCGGGCGGCCGGCCTCCACCGACTGACCCTCCTGCACGAGCACGTCCCTGACCACGCCTGCGCGACCGGCCGAGAGTGCGTTCTCCATCTTCATCGCCTCGATCCCCACGACGGGCTGGCGCGCCTCGACGCGATCCCCCGCGGCGACAGGCACGCGCACGACCTTGCCCGGCATCGGCGCCGTGACGCGCAGCGGACCGTTGCCCGCCACCGCCGACGCCGCGCGCCGACGCACGCCGTTGAAAACGCCAACGGGCACGCGGCGGCCATCCACGTGCACCACGCGCTGTCCCCGCGACGACACGTCGGTTTCGACGAGCAGATCGTGCATCGAGCCGTCGGGCAGTCGCAGACTCACCCTGTCCGATCCGTGGCGGCGAACGTCGCAGGTGACGAGGGTGCCGTCGACGCGCACGTCGAGCGTGCCGGGTTCACGGCCCGCCGACACGGAGACCAGGCACTGACGTCCGTCAACCTCGATGTGCAACCGCATCGCCACCGGGCATTCTACTTGCGGAGCGCTGCCTGCCTCGCCGCGAGGGCCCACGCAGATCGGACGGGGGCTGCACCGTCGGTGGCCACGCGGGCCGCCTGGCGCGCGTCGAGAAAGGCCTGCGCGGCGACGGCAAGGACGGCATCCCGCTCCTGATCGGCGTCGGCAGGCAGGAAGGGCTCGCCGGCGCGCCGCTCGAGCTCGGCGTCGAGCATCGTCGTGTCGAGATCGCCGGCGATGAAGGCCGGCTGGGTCAGCATCCAGCGGAAGAATGGCAACGTCGTCGGGATGCCGCCCACGTGGTATTCGCCGAGCGCGCGCAGCATCCGCACGCGCGCCGCCTCGCGGTCGGGTCCCCAGGCCACGAGCTTGGAGATCAGCGAGTCGTAATAGATCGGCACGTCGAAGCCGGCGTCGACGCCGCCATCGTCGCGAATGCCGGGACCGCCGGGCACCGACAGCGCCGTGATGCGCCCCGGCCGCGGCATGAAGCCGCGATCGGGATCCTCGGCGTAGACGCGGCATTCGATCGCGTGGCCCCGCGGAACGATCGCCTGCACGGGATCGATGGCGAGCGGCTCGCCCCGCGCGATGCGGATCTGCCACTGCACGAGGTCGAGACCCGTGACCATCTCGGTGACCGGGTGCTCCACCTGGAGCCGCGTGTTCATCTCGAGGAAGTAGAAGCTGTCGTCGGCATCGACGAGGAACTCGATGGTGCCGGCGTTGGTGTACCCGACCGCCGTCGCGATCGACGCGGCCGCCTCCGCCATGCGTTCGCGGAGGGCCATCGTCATGCGCGGCGCGGGCGATTCTTCGATCACCTTCTGGTGCCGGCGCTGCACGGAGCACTCGCGCTCCACGAACGGGACAACGGTGCCGTGGTGATCGGCGAGCAACTGGATCTCGACGTGCCGCGGACGCAGGATGCGGCGTTCGAAGTACACCGACGCATCACCGAAGGCGCCGAGCGCCTCTGACCGCGCCGTGCGCACCGCGTCGAGCAGCGCACGCGCGTCGCGGACCTCGCGCATGCCCTTGCCGCCGCCACCCGCCACGGCTTTCACCATCAGCGGATATCCGACGGCATCCGCCAGCGCCTGCACCTCGGCGTCCGGCACATCAGGACCGACCGGTGCCTCCGTCCCTGGCACCACCGGCGCGCCGGCCGCGATCGCCGCCTCGCGCGCGGCCGTCTTGGTGCCCATGCGCGCGATGACGCCGGGCGACGGCCCGACGAACGTCAGCCCCGCGTCGACGCACGCCTGCGCGAACGCGGCGTTCTCGGCGAGGAACCCGTATCCCGGGTGCACCGCGTCCGCGCCGCCGCGGCGCGCGATGTCGAGGATGCTGTCGATGCGCAGATACGTGTCGGCCGGCGCGTTCCCCCCGAGCGGAAACGCCCTGTCGGCCCACCGCACGTGCCGCGCCTCACGATCGACGTCGGAGTAGATGGCCACCGTCGCGATGCCCATCTCGCGACAGGCGCGGATGACACGGACGGCGATCTCGCCGCGGTTCGCGATCAGGAGAGTCTGCACAAGGCAAAAGGATAACGGGCAATGGGCAAGGACAGTGACAATGGAGCCGGCAGGACGTCAGCGAGCCGGCACCGTGAGCCGTCCTACAGCGGAATGTTGCCGTGTTTGCGGGCGGGCATCGTTTCGCGCTTGGTGTGGAGGCGGGCCAGGGCGCGGCAGATGCGCTGGCGCGTGAGGCGGGGGGCGATGACTTCGTCGAGGAAGCCGCGCGTCGCGGCCACGTAAGGGTTCGCGAACGCGTCACGGAACTCCTGCGCGCGGGCGGCTCTGGCCGCCACGGGATCCTCGGCCGTCTCGATCTCGCGCTTGTACCGGATGTTCACGGCGCCTTCGGGTCCCATCACGGCCAGTTCGGCGGTGGGCCACGCGAGGTTGACGTCGGTGCGCAGGTGCTTGCTCGACATCACGCAGTACGCCCCGCCGTATGCCTTGCGCGTGATCACCGTGATTTTGGGGACCGTCGCTTCCGCGTACGCGTAGAGCAGCTTGGCTCCGTGCCTGATGATGCCGCCGAACTCCTGCACCGTGCCCGGCAGGAAGCCGGGGACGTCCTCGAAGGTGACGAGCGGGATGTTGAACGCGTCGCAGAACCGCACGAAGCGCGCGCCCTTGACCGACGCGTCGATGTCGAGCGTGCCCGCCAGGTGCGCTGGCTGGTTGGCGACGATGCCGACGGGGCGTCCGGCCATGCGCGCGAAGCCGACGAGGATGTTGCGCGCGTAGTGCTGCTGCACCTCGAGGAACGCGCCATCGTCCACGACGAGCGCGATCACGTCGTGCATGTCGTACGGCTGGTTGGGCGACGCCGGCACCAGCGTGTCGAGCTCGGGGATCTCGCGCTCTGCCGGATCCGAGGACGGCAGCACGGGCGGGTCGTCGACGTTGTTTGACGGCAGGTACGACAACAGCTCGCGTACCAGTCCGATCGCGGCCTCATCGTCGGGCACCGCGAAGTGCGCCACGCCGCTGCGCGCGTTGTGCGTCATCGCGCCGCCGAGGTCTTCCTTCGTGACGTCCTCGTGCGTCACGGCGCGGATGACGTCGGGCCCCGTCACGAACATGTAACTCGTGTGCTCGGCCATCACCGTGAAGTCGGTGATGGCGGGCGAGTACACCGCGCCGCCGGCGCAGGGGCCGAGGATCGCCGAGATCTGCGGCACCACGCCCGACGACATCGTGTTGCGCAGGAAGATGTCGGCGTAGCCGGCGAGCGACGCCACGCCCTCCTGGATCCGCGCGCCGCCCGAGTCGTTCAGGCCGACGATCGGCGTGCCCAGCTTGAGGGCCTGATCCATCACCTTGCAGATCTTGGCGGCGTTGGTCTCCGACAGCGACCCGCCGAAGACGGTGAAGTCCTGCGCGAAGGCGTGCACCACTCGCCCGTCGACGCGTCCGCTGCCGCACACCACGCCGTCGCCCGGGTACTGCTGCGCCTCCATCCCGAAGTCGCGGCAGCGATGGACGACGAGCTTGTCGACTTCCTCGAACGTGCCGGGATCGAAGAGTCGCTCGATGCGCTCGCGCGCCGTGAGCTTGCCCGCCTCATGCTGGCGCGCGATGCGGTCCGCGCCGCCACCGAGCTCGGCGCGCGCCTCGAGCGCAGACAGCCGCGCGGACGGACTCTGGGGCGTCATGGCCTACTTCTGCTGCGCTTTCTCCCAGTCCTTCAGGAAGCGCTCGAGCCCGATATCGGTAAGCGGATGCTTGAACAACGCGTCGAGCACCGACGGTGGGCACGTGCAGATGTCGGCGCCGAGCTTGGCCGCCTGGATGATGTGGCCGGGCCCGCGCGTGCTCGCCACGAGCACCTGCGTGGTGAACTCGTAGTTGTCGTAGATCTCGACGATGTCCTCGATGAGCGCCATGCCGTCGTGCCCGATGTCGTCGAGGCGCCCGACGAACGGGCTCACGAAGTACGCGCCCACTTTCGCGGCGATCAACGCCTGCGCCGCCGAGAACACGAGCGTCACGTTGACGCGGGTGCCCTCCTCGGTGAGCGTCTTGCACGCCTGCACGCCCGCCGGCGTGAACGGCACCTTGACCACGATGTGCTCGGAGATCTCGCGCAGCTCGCGGCCTTCGCGCAGCATGCCCTCGACATCTGTGGCCACCACTTCCCCGCTCACGGGTCCCTGCACGAGATCGCAGATTTCACGGAGGATCTCGCGTGAGTCGCGCGTCTCCTTCGCCATGAGCGACGGATTGGTGGTGACGCCGTCAACGATGCCGAGTGCGTGCAGGCGCGTGATGTCGGCGATGTTCCCTGTATCGACGAAGAACTTCATGTGTCCCTCCCGGCCGGGCTCGGAGAGCCGGCCCTACGATCATTGTCCCGTCACGGGGCTGCACAACTTGCCGATGCCTTCCACACACACGACGAACTCGTCGCCGGGCGCGAGCGGACCGATCCCCGCTGGCGTGCCCGTCGAGACGATGTCGCCGGGCAGCAGCGTCATGATGCGCGAGATGTAGGCGATGAGCGTGGCGACGGGGAAGATCAGCTCGCGCGTGCTCGACTGCTGGCGTACCTGCCCGTTGAGCAGACCTTCGATCGCCAGCGCGTCGGGATCGAGCCCCGTCGCGATGCACGGGCCGAGCGGCGCGAACGTGTCGAAGCCCTTCGCGCGCGTGTAGCGCCCGTCCTTCTTCTGGAGCTCGCGCGCCGTCACATCGTTCATGCACGTCAGGCCGAGGATGTGCGACAGCGCGTCGGCTTCCGACACGCGCGTCGCGCGGCGCCCGATGACCACCGCGACTTCCGACTCGTAGTCCACGCGGCCCACGCCGTCCGGGATCACGATCGACTGCCCCGGATCGACGATCGCCGTCGAGGGCTTGAGGAAGATCAGCGGCTCGGCCGGCAACGGTTTGCCCTGCTCGGCCGCGTGGTCCTTGTAGTTCAGGCCGATGCACACGATCTTCGACGGGACGACGGGGGCGAGCACCGACGCCGGTGCCTCGACCTCCGCGCCGGCACGCCACGTGCCGAACGGATCGCCGTCGAGCGCGCGGTACGCGCCCTGCTCTTCGACCACGTACCCCGCCGGGGTCCTGAAGATCCTCGCCACTGATGCCTCCCTTACCTGGCGCTTTCGCGCACCCGATTGCTCTCGGGGCTCGCGTTGGCCGGCGTCGCCCTGTCGACGGCCACCACGGCGTACGTGTAGATCACGCCCGGCTGCGCGGTCGCGTCCCTGTAGGTCGCCTCGACGATCGGCGACTCCGTGATCGGGCGCAGCGCTTCACCCTCGACGCCGCGCAGCACCAGATAGCCTGCCAGATCTGGCGCCATCACGGGTTCCCAGATGAGCGACACACCACCGCCACTGCCGACCGCCACGAGCCCGGTAGGTGCCGGCGGCGGATACGTGTCCGCCGCGGTGACGCACGTCGGCGCCGAGAGCGGACTCTCGATCGCGATCGCACCGCGCTGCTCCACGCTGCGTACGGCGTAGCAGCGCGGCACACCAAACACCATGCGCGCGTCGACGAACGTGGTGTCCTCGATCGGCTCGACGCTGATCGGCGTGGGCGGTGGCCCACCAGCGGTGCCGGGCGGAGGCACCTCGTACACACGGAAGGTGTGCGCAGGCCCGTAGGTCACGATCGGACGCGCCGGCAGGCGTGCATCCATGTCCTTGGCCGCCATCGCCGCGCCGTACGATGCCGCCGTCACGGTGGCCTGGATCGGGCGCTGTAACCCCGGCGGAATGGTCCACGCGATCGTGAAAGCCGTCGCGTCGTGGGTCACGCTGGGCGCGGGCGGCGCGGGCGGCGCGGGCCCGAGGGGGACCGCAAGCGCCGTCGACTGCGTGCCAGGCACACCACGCGTCGAGTACGGCAGCGCGATGTAGTGGCGGGCCGCACTCGTGTCGGGCATCGGCCACAGCAGCGTGCGCCCGCTGCCCTCCGTCGACGGCACCGGCGCCTCGTCGACATCGTCGCCGACCTCGGCGCGCAACTTCGCGATCTTCGCGGCGTCGGGGTGAGCGAAGCGTTCGGCGCGCAGCGCGTCGGTGAGCGTCTCCTCGACGAACACGACGGTGCCTTGCACGGGACGACCGTCGGCCGGCGCGGGTGTCGGAGGCGGTGGCGCATTCTCCGCCTCGTCGCCCTCGACCACGATGGGCGGAGGCTGCACCTCGATACTGCCCACGCGCGTCAGCAGCGTGGAGATCTCCTTGGGCGTCAGCGGACGCCCGAGCGGGCCTTCGGGCCGGCCCGTCACGGCATACACGTCGACGCGCGCGAGATTGGCCGGCGTCGAACCGTCGGCGTTGACCGCCGGCAACGTGAACCGCAGTTGGACCACGTCGCCGAGTCGCGTGGCGGTGAGATCCGAGACGGCGGCCGGCACGGGGCGGAGCGGGGCCAGCGGGGGCCCCTTCTTGCCGCACCCCACGACCGTGAGGACGACACTTGCGAGGACGAGGCTGAACAGGAACGGGCGGACGGGACGCACGGGCTCCCTATCGTACTCTGTGGGCGACGGACTGTTGCTTCGCGGGGACAGGCGGCAGCGACACGGCCGCCGTCATCAGCCTGCATATGGAGCAGGCAGCCCTGGCAGAATTGTTGCAGCGACGTGAAGCGGACAACCATCGGAGGTCTGCCCATGAAGCGCACGTTCCTCACCTCTCTCGTCGCCGCCGGATTCCTGCTCGCGAGCAGCTCGCCTGTCGCCTGGGCCGATCAGCGTCCGCGCAACCCGGGCGGGGGCAGCTCGGGTGGGTCCTCCAGCAGCTCAGGGGGATCCTCGAGCCGCGGCGGGTCATCGAGCAGTTCAGGCGGGTCGTCATCGAGCAGCGGCAGCACCGGTCGTGTGGCGCAGCCGCGTGGTGGCGGGGGCGCGTCATGGGGCGGCGGCGGGAGCACCGCCTCCCGGCCGAGCCAGCCGTCATCGTCGGGCCGTCGTCCGGCACGGGTGTCCGGCGGTCGCGACGGGTCGTCCGTGGGGGCGATTCCTCCGTACTCCCGTGCGCGCAACGGCGCGCCCGTGACGGGCTATGGCGTCCCGCGCGGGTCGGTGGCCACGTTGCCTCCGATCATCAGCGGCCCGATCTACTGGGGTCCGAACGACTGGTACTTCTACCCATGGGGGTACGGCGGGCTGACCCTCGGCTACCTCTGGGATCCGTGGATGTGGGGCGGCTACTACGGTGGGAGCACGTGGAGCGATCCCTACTGGAGCGGCGGCGCGACGGCCGGCGACGACTTCGACGATGACGACTTCGACGATGACGACTTCGACGATGATGGCGGCGCGTACGCGGAACGGACGGATGGAACGAGAGCGCCGAACCCGCTCGACGCGCGCCTGCCGACCGGCAGTCTTCGCCTGAAGGCGCAGCCGCGCGATGCGGAAGTATTCGTTGACGGATTCTACGCCGGTCGCGTCGACGACTTCGATGGTGCCCGCCAGCGCCTGAAGATCACGCGCGGCGTTCACACGATCGAACTGAGCGCGCCCGGCTACGAGACCGTCACGCTGAACGTGACAGTCGTTCCCGGCGACGACCAGACCATCAGCGCAACCCTGAAGCGCCGATAGATCGGAACCCGGACGGGAGCGAACGGGCTTCAGTCCGTTCGTCAGCGCCAGGGGCCCGAAGCCCCTGGCCTCCATTGCGATGGGCAGCGCCAGGCTTCAGCCCGTTCGTCGGCGTTGGAACAGGCAGTAGACGGGGATGCCGGCGGCGAGGATGGCGATGCCGCCGAGCGACGGCAGGGGTTCGCGCCAGATCGCGTTGACGACCATCGCCACGCTGGCGACGACGAACAACCCGGGCGCCACGGGATAACCCAGAGCCTTGAACGGACGCGGCGCGTCCGGTTCCCGCCGCCGCAGCACGAAGAGTGCAAGCACGGCGATCCCGGCAAACAGCACCACGGTGAAGCCGGTGTAGTTCACGAGTTGGGCGAACGTCCCGGTGAGCACGAGTGACACGGCCCACACCGCCTGTGCCACGATCGCGGCGAGCGGCGTCTCCGTCTTCGGATTCACGCGGGCCGCAGCAGGCAGGAACAGGCCGTCGCGCGCCATGGCGTAGTAGACGCGCGGGCCCGCGAACACATTGGCGCTGATCGTACCGAGTGCGATGACGATGCCGACGGCAACGAGGACCGTCGCGGCTCCCGATCCGAACAGCACGTCCGCCGCGGCGTCCACCACCCGCACCTCCACGGTCGCCATCGTCCTGATGTCGAGCGCGTAGAGGTAGACGACGTTCATGGCCACGAACAGGGCCACCACGGCAATCGTGCCCATGGCGAGCGCCCGCGGCACGTTTCGCGCGGGATCCTTCACCTCCTCGGCGAGATACGACGCCGCATTCCAGCCCGAGTAACTGAACATCACGGGGACGAGCGCGAGCAGCACTCCCGACAGCGTCCACGACGCATCGGCACCTGCCGAGAAATGCGTCACCGATCCCTGACCCATCGACAAGCCCGCCGCCACGAACACGGCCAGCACCAGCACCTTGAACAGCGCGAGGACGTTCTGCACGACGCGCCCGGGTCCGATGCCCAGGCCGTGGACCACCGACAGCGAGACGATCACCACGATCGCCAGCAGTTGCTGCGGCGACAGGCCGACCGTCACGATGCCGAGCGAGACGCTGACCCAGGGAGTGGGGTTGCCCGCACCTGGAAAGAACCGGTCGAGCAGGCCGGCGAGTCCCATCGCGGTCGCGGCGATGGCTCCGGAGAAGCCCGCGACGAAGGATGCCCACCCGGTGAGGAACGCCGCCAGCGGTCCGAACGCCTCGCGCAGGTACACGTACTCACCGCCGGATTTCGGCCGGAGCGCGGCCAGTTCGGCGTAGGCCATCGCGCCGGCAAACGCGAGTGCGCCGCCGACGACCCACACCATGAGCATGGCCACGGGATGGCCGACCATCCCGGCGACGATGGCCGGCATGAAGAGGATGCCGCTGCCGATGACGTTCGAGACGACAACGGCTGCTGCATCGTACGCAGACAGCCGTCGTTCCAGATGACCTGCCGACCAAGCCGTGTCGGCATCCGGTGAATGAGGTGGCGTCACGGCTGCGCCGCCGGCGCCGGTGCAACAGCGAGCAACTGGCGCTCCACGATGCGCTCCTCCAGCTTCACCCACTGGTTGCCGCCCTGCTTGGCGAACAACTCCACCTGCACGTCCTGGAAGCCTTCGTGCTGGAACATCTCGATGCGCGCCTGTTCACCCGTGTAGCCGAACGGCGATCGCAGCGTGAACGGACCGGCGGTCTGCCCGGCCGGCAGGCCGTTGTAGTCGATGCCTCGAATGAGCTGCGCGCCGAGCTCCTCGGGATCGCCGATCACGCGGAACACCGCGTTGAACTGCACGGTGGTGATGGGGCGCGAGGCCTTGTTGCGCACCTGGAACGCGATCGTCGGCAGGAGCCTGCTCTGCCCCGACTCACTCCCCCCATCGTCGTACCCCGTCGTGAGATCGAGGATCTCGATGGCTTCCTGTACGGTGGCCGAAGAGCGACACCCCGCCGTGCAGAGCACGATCACAGCAAGAAGAACGAGCCGACGGTCGAGGCGCATCATGCCGCGGATTCTACCCGGTTGGCCGTGCGATCAGAATTCGCGCACGACGACACGCGTGCGTGCCTCGGCGCGCGTGAGCCGCTGCGCGCGAAACTCCACGAGGTCGGACACGCGCACGCTGAGCGTCACGGTGACCATGTCGGACACGGCATCGGGGAACGCGACGTAGCCGGCATCGCGCGCCGCCACTGTGACCCACTCGGCGTTGGGCAGGTCGAGCGAGCCGCCGTAGTCGAGCACCGCATCGACGAGCGCGCGCTTGACCTCGTCTTCGTAGGCCACGCTCGGATCCGCCTCCACTGCGACGGCCACTTCCGGTGGGGGCGCCGGTGCCGGACCTGCCGCGAGCGTGGGCTCGGACATGGCCGATGCGGCGGCAATGCCCTGTCCTGACGCCGGCGCGGCGTCAGCGCGTTCGGGAACCGCCTGCGGCGGTGACGCCGTCCGCCGCGCTGTGGTGGCACCGGGCTGCAATTGGAGCTCGACCGTACGGATAGCGCGTTCCAGATCGGCGCGTACCGCCGGGTCCACCTCTGCTGCCGCCACCTTCTGCAGCGACGCGATGACGCGTTCATCGCGATCCTGGCTCAGCACGCGCAGCGCCCAGTTCACGCTCTCGCTGAGGCGCGGCACTTCAACCGAGAAGAACAGACCGTAGCCGTCGATGCGGAAGCCTTGCGCGCGCGGCGCGCCAGCGAGCGCGAGCACGTCCGACGTGACGGCACGCAACCGGCGACGCATGAGGTCGGCGGCATGTTGCACGGCGCGCTCCAGCACATGCTCCATCTGCCGCACGTGGTAGCGCGCGGTGAGCGTGGCTCCGCGACCGGCATCGCCCGTTCCGGTACTCGGCGACATGCCTGGTACTGGCGGCTGATGTCCCTGCGCGCGGACCGGCGATGCGGCGACCACGATGACCAGTCCGAGCGTGGCAGCAAGGTATCGGGTACCGGGCATCGGGCACCGGGCACCGAACAGTCGCGCACCGGGCGATACCGGCGGGGTACGCGGCAACCGGCAGCCGGCAGCCGGCAACCGGGTACCCCACATCGCCAGATGGAGCGAAGGGGTTTCAACCCCTTCGGGGTCTCGGTCGACGAGAGGTGTGCTCGACGCAGTCACGGGAGTAAAGACGCCGGGATCAGGGGCGCGGCTGTTGTGCGGCCACGCGGCGCAGCAGGTCGTTGCGCTGCTGCTCGATCTTGCGGAAGGCCTGTTCCACCTGGACGATGTCGCCCTGGCGCTGCAATTCGAACTGACGGCCGAGCTCGGTGACGCGCAGTGCGAGGTTGCTCTGCTGGCGGATTTCGCTCTGGTCGATCAGTTCCTGGATGCGCTGGAGGAGCTGTGCATCGGTCATCGTGCGGCCAGCCGGCGCCGGAGCTGCCGCCAACGCGGCACGCATCGGCACGGCGTCCTGTGCCTGCCGCGATTCGGCGAGCAGGCGCGACACGTCAGTCCTGATCTGCGTGGCGAGCAGGTCCATGTCCTGCCGCCAGGGCGGCTCGCCCGCCGACGCGGCGCTGACCCATGCCTGTGCAGGCGAGGCCGATGTCATCGACACGGGCGTGGCCTCGGCAGCCTGGGGTGCCGCGCTCGCATCCACCGCCGACGCCGGGACGACGCCCGCCTGAGCGGACCTGATCTCGTCACGCGACACGCCCGTCCGGATGCGCAGGCCGTCTGTGCCGTACGAAATGTCGAGTTGCGCGAGTGAGACGGCCGACGCCAGCACCAGCACCGCGGCGGCGGCAAGGCCGCCACGCCAGAGCATCGACCGGTACGGAGACGCGGGTTCCTGCCTGACGAGGGCGAACCCGAGAGGGAGGCGTGGAGCGTGCCAGGCGCCGAGCATCCCGCGTGTGCCGTCGAGGGCGGTCAGGGCTTCGGCACACCGAGGGCACCTGTCCACATGTGTGTGGAGCACCGCTCGTTCATCGGCAGTCCCCTCATCGTCGTAGAGCAGGACGAGGAGGGATTCGGGATCAGGGCAGCGCTTCACATCGATCATCGATCGTCGCCGTCAGTGGCGACGGGCCTCCATTCCAGAAGCAGGTCGTGCATCGGGAAGCACCACGTCAGCCGTGATGCCCTGCCGCTCCAGTTCACGCCGGAGCACGACCAGTCCCTGGTAGAGCCGCGTCTTCACTGTGCTCAGGGGGCAGTCCAGCAGATCGGCGATCTCCTGGAAGGTCAGCCCCTGGTATTCCTTGAGGACGATGGCCTTGCGCTGATCTTCGCTCAGCGCCTTCATCGCCCGGTTCACTGCGGCGCCGAGATCGCGCCGCGCCACGAGATCCTCGACCGACTCGACGGGCCCATGTTCGCCCGCGAGCTCGATCACGTCCACACCTTCGGGCGTCTCGACAAACGGCGCCCGCTTCTGCCGCCGGATCCAGTCGCGGCAGAGATTCAGCGTGATCCGATACAGCCAGGACGAGAACTTGGCGTCGCCGCGGAAGCCACCGAGCGACCGGTACGCACGGAGGAACGCCTCCTGCACCAGATCGCGCGCCTCTTCCTCGCGCCCGATCACTCGGTACGCCAGGGCATAGATCGGCCGCTCCCAGCGAACCACCAGCTGGTTGAAGCTGTCCATGTCGCCACCCGCCGAGCGGGCGACGAGTTCCTCGTCGCTGGACGTCATCTGCGCAGTGGACCCCGGGGCATCGCCTCCCCGTGTCCTGTTCTTCTGACGCCCAGGCGTCGAATTGGTCGGGACGGACACCGCGACGTCTCCGAAATGGTCTCCAGTGAGGACAGAAACGGACATTGGCACGCTCCTGTGTCAGGACAGTGCAAGGAGAATGCCGGGGCCGGCTGTTAGGATCCCTCCGTGTTGCAGTTGGTGGGGCTTCGCAAGGCGTTCGCCGATCGGGTGTTGCTCGACAACGTGACGTGGCAGCTCAACGCGCGGGATCGCGTGGGGCTGTGCGGGCCGAACGGCGCGGGCAAGACCACGCTCATGAAGATCCTGGCGCGGCTCGACGAGCCCGACGCCGGTGAGGTGGTCACGCCGGCGGACCTTACCATCGGGTACCTGCCGCAGGACGGCCTGGAATACAGCGGCCGGACGCTTGCCGACGAGGCGCGCCAGGCGTTCGGGCCCCTGCTGGCTCTCGAAGAAGAACTGCGCCGGCTGGAGGATCAGCTCGGCGACACGTCCCTCGACGATGCGGCGCACGACGCGGTGCTGGTCAGGTACAGCGAGGCGCAGGAGGAATTCCGCCGGCTCGACGGTTACACCATGGACCTCCGCGTGGCCACGGTGCTTCGGGGCCTGGGCTTCGAGGAGGCCGACATGGCCAAGCCGACCGAGACCTTCTCCGGCGGCTGGCAGATGCGCATCGCGCTGGGCAAGCTCCTGCTGCAACGCCCGGCGCTGCTGCTCCTCGACGAACCGACCAACCACCTCGACCTCGACGCGCGCAACTGGCTGGAGGAATACCTCTCCGAGTATCCCGGCGCTGTGATGCTGGTCTCGCACGACAGGTACTTCCTCGACGCGTCCGTCACGCGCATCGCGGATCTCAGCTTCCGCACCATCACCGACTATCAGGGCAACTACTCGTTCTACCTCCGCGAGCATGAAGCGCGGATGGAGCGGCTGCGCACGATGAAGCGCGAGCAGGACGAGGAGGTGGCACGGATCCGCATGTTCGTCGATCGGTTCCGCTACAAGGCGACCAAGGCCGCCCAGGTGCAGAGCCGCATCAAGGCACTCGAGAAGATCGTCCCCATCGACGTGCCGCCCGAGCGCAAGAAGGTGCACTTCACCTTCCCCGACTGCGTGCGCAGCGGCCGCACGGTCCTCGAACTCGCGCACGCATCCAAGCGCTACGACGACAAGGTCGTGTTCAAGGACCTCTCGCTGCTCATCGAACGCGGCGATCGCGTGGCGCTCGTCGGGCCCAACGGCGCCGGCAAGTCCACGTTGATGCGAATGCTCTCCGGTGCCGAGGCGCCCGACACGGGTACGCGGACCGAGGGACATCAGGTGGTGACGCAGTACTTCGCGCAGGACGAGGCCAACAGGCTCGATCCGACGCGCACTGTGTACGAGACGCTCGCCGACGGCTCGCCCATGAACATGGTCCCGGCGATCCGAAACATCCTCGGCGGCTTCCTCTTCGCCGGCGACGATGTGTACAAGAAGGCGGGCGTGCTGTCCGGCGGCGAACGGACGCGGCTGGCCGTCGCGCGCATGCTGCTGCGCCCCGCCAACCTGCTGCTGCTCGACGAGCCGACCAATCATCTCGACCTCGACTCGAAGGACGTCCTGCTCGAATCGATCGAGAGCTTCACGGGGACGCTGCTCCTCGTGTCGCACGATCGCTACTTCGTCGACAGGCTGGCGACCAGGATCATCGCCGTCGGCCACGGCGAGGCCATCCTCTATCCCGGCACGTACGAGGAGTACCGCTGGAGCCAGGCGCAGCGCGACGCCGGCGCCGGTGCCGGCACCGGCGCCGCGACACCTGCCCGGACCACGCCTGCCCCTGCCGCGAAACGTGCGGCTGCCGCCACGAGCAGTCCCGCACCGGTCCCCCAGCCATCGACGGCTGCACGGAAGGGCCCCGCGCCGACATCGGCCCCTGCTGCGCAGGGTCGAGACACGACAGCCGTCGCGGCCCCGCAGGATCGCGACCAACGGAAGCGGCTCGAGGCGGAGCAGCGGCGCGCGCGGCGCGCCTGGGACGCGCATCAGGAGCGCGTCATCAGGGTCGAGAGTCGCATCGCCGAGTGCGAGCGTGAGATCAAGGCTCTCGAGGCCACCATGGGCACGCCGGGCTTCTACGACGATGCGGACGCGTCAAAGCCCGTGATCGACCGGCATCAGGCGCTGATGTGGGAGGTCGGCGACAGGATGTCCGAATGGGAAGCCCTGGTCGAGTCGGCCCCTGCAAAGCCATAACGATTCCGTCATCGACTTACAGATCTGTCCATCTGGGGCATCCGAAAAGGCGCCGGAGACGGCTCGGCGGCATACAGAAACGGCTGACCAGCATGCCAAACCGTAAGCGGCATGCACCTTGAATGTAATCGAGGCGTGTACGCGACGCGCGCCTCCCAGCTTGACCCGTTTCCGCCGCCCCCGGCGGGTCTCCGCGGCGACGATCTCGTCCCGGAACGGTTCTATCGCGATCTGATCGCCGGCATGCGGAATGGCGCGATCGTCATCCGCCGCGACGGCACCCTCGTGGCCATCAACGACGCGGCGTACGCGTCGCTGGACATGCTGCCCGGCGCCGCGGACATCGGACGCCAGATCGGGGCAGTGCTTGCCGATGTGCCCGAAATGGCCCGTGTTTTCGACCGCGCCTTCGGCACCGATCCGCTGCCCAACCGCGCGGAAGTGCGCCTGGCGCGCACCGGCCGGTCGATCGGATTCACCCTGTCACTCGTGAGGGACGGGCTCGGATCGGTGTCAGGAGCGGCGCTCTTCTTCCGCGATCTCACACGCGTGGAGCAGCTCGAAGAACGCGAGCGCCTCCGCGACAGACTGGCGGCGCTCGGCGAGATGGCGGCGGCCATCGCGCACGAGGTCAAGAACCCTCTCGCGGGCATCGAGGTGATGGCGGGCCTGCTCAAGCGTCGGCTGACCGACAATCCCGAGGCCCAGACGATGCTCGCCGACATCATCGGCGAAGCGAAGATGGCCAACGCCATCGTCCTCGAGGTGCTCGATTTCGTGCGGCCGGTACGGCTGCACGTGGAGGACGTGGGCCTGGCCTCGCTGCTGCACGACTCGCTGCACATGGCAGACAGCCAGGTGCCGCGCGGCGGAATCGTGGTGAGCGTGGACGTGCCGGAGAACCTGCCGCCCGTGCAGGGCGACGGTCACCAGTTGCGGCAGGTGTTCACCAATCTGCTGACCAACGCGTTCGAGGCGCTGGGCGGAGAGGGCCGCGTAATCGTGCAGGCCACCGCGCACGAGCGGCTGCCGCTGCCCGTCGCGCTCGATCACGCGCCGGCCCCCGGGGTCGAGCTCACCGTCATGGACGATGGGCCGGGTATCCCCGAGTCGCTGCGCGAGCGCATCTTCAATCCGTTCTTCACCACCAAGCCACGCGGATCGGGCCTGGGCCTCGCGATCGTCAGGAAGGTGATCGACGCGCACGAGGGCCGCATCGACGTGCAACCGGGCATGAACGGCTCGGGCACGTGCATCAGGCTCCTGCTGCCGTTGGCGCCGGCGCTCGACGCGCCGCTCGTGACACCCAAGGACGACGGCGCACCGGGCGGCCCGAGGCCACGCTAGCCGCGAGCACCGATCCGTAAGCCATAAGCCGTAAGCCGTAAGCCGTAAGCCGCAGGAAACTCGAACATGGGCCGCATTCTCGTAGCAGACGATCACGACTCACTCCGCCGCGCACTCGCGCGCGCGCTCACCGAAGCCGGGCACGAGGTCACCGAGGCCTCCAACGGCAACGGGGCCATCGAGCGGCTGCACGACACGAACTTCGACGTCGTGCTGAGCGACCTCAAGATGGGGGGCAGCGACGGCCTCGACGTGCTGCGCACGGCCAGGGCGCTGCAGCCGCAGTGCGCCGTCATCCTCATGACCGCGTTCGGCTCGGTCCACACGGCCGTGGAGGCGATGAAGATCGGCGCCTTCGACTACGTGCCCAAGCCGTTCGAAATCGAGGAGATGGAGGTCAAGATCGACAAGGCGCTCGAACATCGGCGCCTGAAGAACGAGGTGGACTACCTGCGCCACGAGCAGGGCGGCATCTACCAGTTCGACAACATCATCGGCGCGAGCGGCGCGCTGCAGCGCGTGCTCGACGTGGTGCGCAAGGTGGCCAAGAGCAACACCACCGTGCTCGTCAACGGCGAGACAGGCACCGGCAAGGAGCTGATCGCCGGCGCGATCCATCACAACTCCCTGCGGTCGGCGCGCAACTTCGTCAAGGTCAACTGCGCGGCGCTGCAGGAGAACCTGCTCGAGTCAGAGCTGTTCGGCCACGAGCGCGGCGCGTTCACGGGCGCCGACAAGCAGCGGATCGGCAGGTTCGAGCAGGCCGACGGCGGCACGCTGTTCCTCGACGAGATCGGCGACATGAGCGCCAACACGCAGGCCAAGATCCTGCGCGTGCTGCAGGAGCACGAGTTCGAGCGCCTCGGCGGCACGCGGACGATCCGCGTCGACGTACGCCTCATCGCGGCCACCAACAGGAATCTCGCGGCGATGGTCGAGGCCGGCGGGTTCCGCGAGGACCTCTACTACCGCCTCAACGTCGTGCAGATCGAGATGCCGCCCGTGCGCGACCGCAAGGACGACATCCCGGCCCTGACCAACTTCTTCATCAAGCGGTATGGCGTCGAACTGAAGAAGAAGATCGAGGGTGTGACGCCCGAGGCGCTCAAGCTCCTCATGCGCTACAACTGGCCGGGCAACATCCGCGAGCTCGAGAACACCGTGGAGCGCGCCGCGCTGCTCTGCGAGGAGCGTCTGATCGGCGCCGACGACCTGCGCATCGGCGGCACGAGCGCCACGCCCGAACAGGAAGGCGTCCACGCGTCGGTGAAGATCCCGCCGCAGGGCATCCCGCTCGAGGAGATCGAACGCCAGGCCGTGATCGAGGCGCTCAAGATGGCCAACTGGGTCCAGAAGGACGCCGCCGAGCTCCTGTCGATCAGTCCGCGCGTGATGAACTACAAGATCAAGACTCTGGGCATCGACTTCCCGCGGACCCGCAGAGCACCCGCACCCATGGGGATGGGGATGGTCATGTGACCCCTTTTCCCTTGGCCTTCGGGTGCGCCGCTCTATACACGTCCATGAGGTGTTGAAGGTTCACCTGCGTGTAGCGCTGGGTCGTGGTGAGCTCGACGTGGCCGAGCAGTTCCTGGATGGCGCGGAGGTCCGCGCCGCGTTCGAGCAAGTGGGTGGCGAACGAATGGCGGAGGGCGTGCGGGCTGATGCCGTATCGCGTGGTGCAGAGCGCGACGTAACGCGCCACGAGGCGGTGCACGCTGCGCGGCGTGAGGCGCGTGCCGCGGTAGTTCACAAACAGTGGTTCCTCGACGGCAGCGCGGCGGCGCACCGGCCCGCGTGATGCGGCATCCGCGTCCGCCTGCGCGACGAGAGCGAGGCGATCCTTCAACCAGCGCTTGACGGCGTCGGCCGCGCGCTGATGGCAGGGAACGAGGCGTTCCTTGCGACCCTTCCCCATCACGCGCACCATGCGCGTCGACAGGTTCACGTCCTCGACGTCGAGCGACACGAGCTCCGACAACCGCAGGCCGGACGCGTAGAACAACTCCAGGATCGCGGCGTCGCGCCTGCCGAGCGGCGTCGACGTGTCGGGCGTCTCGATGAGTGCCGTGACCTCGTCGACGGAGAGGACGTGTGGCACGCGCTGCTCGCGGCGTGGACTCCCCACCAGCGCCGCCGGGTCATCGTCTCGCACGCCTTCGTGGCGCAGGTAGCGCGCGAAGCTGCGGATCGCGGAGATGCGGCGCGCCGCCGACGCACGGCTGTTGCCGCGCGCGTGCAGCTCGCCGAGGAACCCCTTGATCGCGTCGGGTGTCACGTGCGCGGGCGTGAGCGCATGCCGCGGCGTGGATGAGGACGCCCCGAGGAAGTAGAGGAACTGCACGAGGTCCGCTTCGTAGTTGCGGACCGTGTGCTCCGAGGCGTTGCGATTGAGCGTGAGGTGATCGCTGAACGCGCGGATGGCATCGCGGAGCGGCGAGTCGACGTCGATGACGCGTGCGACAGGCGCCGGCGCGCGGCCGACGCGTGTCACCGCGGCGTCTCCGCGTGCGGCTCAGCGCTCTGCCTTGCGTCGAGCCCGGCCGTCCATGCGTCGAGCGCCTGCAGCGCGCGCGACGCCAGCGCTTCGTTGCGCAGAGCCTTCTTGCCGGGTCTGCCCGTCCGCGGCCCCTGCGGACGCTTCGGTGTCTCTGCCAGCGCCGGCATGATCCCGAACGTGATGTTGGTGGGTTGATAGTGCGCCGCGTCGGCGTGCGACACGTAGTGCGCCAGCGCGCCGATCGCCGTCTCGCGCGGTGCGATGGCCTCGGCGTCGCCACGTGCCTGACGCGCGGCGTTGATCCCCGCGAGCAGGCCCGATGCCGCCGATTCCACGTAGCCCTCGACGCCGGAGACCTGTCCGGCGAAGAACAGGTCCGGTCGCGCGCGCGTCTGCCACGTGGGGAGCAGCACCGTCGGGCCGTTGATGTACGTGTTGCGGTGCACCATGCCGAAGCGCACGAACTCGGCCTGTTCGAGGCCGGGAATCATGCGGAGCACGCGCGCCTGTTCGCCCCACTTCAACTGGGTCTGGAAGCCGACGAGACTGAAGTGATCGCCGGCCAGCGTGTCCTGGCGAAGCTGGACGACGGCGAAGGGAATGCGTCCCGTGCGCGGATCAGGCAGGCCGACGGGCTTCATCGGCCCGAAGCGCAGCGTGTCGCGCCCGCGGTGCGCCATCACTTCGATGGGTAAGCATCCCTCGAAGAATCGCACGCTGTCGAAGTCGTGGACCGTCGCGGATTCGGCGGCCACGAGCGCGTCGTAGAACGCGCGATACTGCGCCTCGTCCATCGGGCAATTCAGGTAGTCGCCCTGCCCATCGTCCACGCCGCACGCCGGCCCATCGGTCGCCTCATGCGCTCCGTGTCCGGTTGCCGGTTGCCGGTTGCCGGTTGCCGGCCCTGTGCTGCGACCCCATCGCGATGCGCGGAAGACCACCGACATGTCGATCGTGTCGGCGAGGACGATGGGGCTGATGGCGTCGTAGAAGGCGAGGTGCTCGGCGCCGACGAAGCGCTGGATGGCCTGCGAGAGCGCGTCCGACGTGAGCGGCCCTGTCGCGATGATGACGGGACCCGAGGTGACGCCCGTCTCGGGAATCGCCGCAATCTCTTCGCGTACGACGTCGATCAACGGATGCGAGACGACAGCGTCGGTGACGGCTTCGGCGAAACGCACGCGATCGACGGCGAGAGCAGCGCCTGCCGGCACACGCGTCGCATCGGCGCAGCGCATGACGATGGAGCCGAGGCGCCGCATCTCCTCCTTCAGCACGCCGACGGCGTTGTCGAGTTTGTCGCCACGGAAGCTGTTGGAGCAGACGAGTTCGGCGAGCCGATCCGTCTGATGGACGAGCGTAGGGCGCACCGGGCGCATCTCGTGCAGGCGCACGCGCACGCCGCGCGATGCGACCTGCCAGGCCGCCTCGCATCCCGCCAGGCCGCCGCCGATGATGGTCACCACGGGTGTCGTGTGGCTCACGCCGATCGCTTCGTCGTCCGCTTGCGCGCCGCGGGGGCCTTGCGCGCACCGGTGCGCGCCGACGCGCGGCCGCGTCCCTTCCGCGCGGGCGCACCCTCGCGGGCCTTGAGGAGACCGACGGCTTCTTCGAGCGTCAGCGCATCGACGGCAACGTCCTTCGGCACCGAGGCATTCGTCGTGCCGTCCGTGACGTACGGACCATAGCGCCCTTCGAGGATCTCCACCTTCGCCTGCGAATCGGGGTGCACGCCCACTTCGCGCAGCACCGTGCGCGTCGCCGTGCGCCGCCGCCCCTTCTTCTCCTGCTTGAAGAGCTCGATGGCCTGATCCAGCGTGACGCCGAAGACCTCCGCATCGCCGGCGAGCGAGCGGAATTCGTCGCCGCGCTTCACGTACGGACCGAAGCGACCGAAGTTGGCGATGATGTCGAGCCCGGCTTCGGCGTCGTGTCCCACCAGACGCGGCAGCGACAGGAGTTCCAGCGCGCGCGCGAGCGTCAGCGTGTCCGGCCGATCGTTCTTGGTCAGCGACGCTCGACGCGGCTTTTCCTTGCTGCCCTTCTCCGGCACCTCGCCAAGCTGCACGTACGGACCGAACCTGCCGGTGAGTACGTACACGGGAAGGCCCGTCTTCGGATCGGCGCCGAGACTCTTGGGACCTTCGGTGCGCTCCTTCAACAGCGTGATCGCCTGCGCGAGCGTGAAGTCGGCGGGTGCGACGTCCTCGGGGATCGACGCATTGGCATCGCCGAGCTGCACGTACGCGCCGTACCGGCCGATGCGCACGACGACCTTCTGGCCGGTGCCGGGATCGATACCGAGCTCGATCGCCGGATAGTCGATGCGGTCCTCGTTGGTCACGAGGTGACGCAGGCCCGGCCAGGCGTCCTCGCCGTTGTAGAACTGCTCGAGGAAGCGCGTGCGGTCCAGATCGCCGTTCGAGATCTGGTCGAGATCCTCCTCGACACGACCGGTGAAGCCAAGCTCGACGAGCTGTCCGAAGTGCGCCTTGAGCAGGTGCGTGACGGCGAACGCGGTGTAGCTCGGGACGAGCGCCTTGCCCTGCCGCCACACGTAGCCGCGACGCTCGATGGTCTGGATGATCGACGCGTACGTCGACGGACGGCCGATGCCGTCCTCTTCGAGCCGCTTCACGAGCGACGCGTCCGTGTACCGCGCGGGTGGCAGCGTTTCGTGCGCCTTCGGATCGAGGCTCGCGAGCGTGAGCGGCCCCTGGCCGGGTGCCGTCACGCGATCGCCGACGGCCAGCTTCGGCAGGATCGTCTCCTGATCGCCGAGCTCGCCTGCCGGGTCGTCGCTGCCCTCGACGTACGCGCGCAGGAACCCCGCGAACTGGATGGCCTTGCCCGTCGCGGTGAATACGTGCGCCTGGCCGTCAGCCCCCGTGGCCGTGATCTCGAGCGTGGTGCGCAGCAGGCGCGCATCGGTCATCTGCGACGCGACGGTGCGTTTCCAGATCAGGTCGTACAGGCGCGCCTCGTCGGGCGGCAACGACAGCGACTGCGGCGTCTGCACGAAGTCGGTCGGACGGATCGCCTCGTGCGCCTCCTGCGCGTTCTTGACCTTGGTCTGGTACTGCCGCGGACCACCGTAGAACGCGTCGCCGTACAGACCGCGAATCGCCTTGGCCGACTCACGCAATGCCTTGTCGCTCAGCGTCGTCGAGTCCGTGCGGTGATAGGAGATGACGCCGTCCTGGAAGAGGCGCTGCGCGGCGCTCATCGTGCGGTCGGCGGAGAACCCGAGCTTGCGGTTCGCTTCCTGCTGCAGCGTCGACGTCGTGAACGGCGCCGACGGCCGTTGCGTCGTCGGCTTCTCCTCGACACCCGTCACCGACCACGGCAGCCGTCCGGCGAGGTCGTCGCGCATGGTGCGTGCCGCGGCCTCGTCCAGCAGTCGCGCCCCGCGACCGACGAGCGCGCCGGTGGTGGGATCGAAGTCCTTTCCCGTCGCCACGCGCGCATCGCCGACGCGCACCAGCGTTGCCGTGAATTGCGTTTCGCCCGATCGCAGGCGTGCGTCGAGATCCCAGTAGGTGCTGCGGTGGAACGCGCGGCGCTCCTCTTCGCGCTCGACGATCAGCCTGACGGCCACACTCTGGACGCGGCCGGCACTGAGGCCCGTCTGCACCTTCTTCCAGAGGACGGGCGACAGCATGTAGCCGTACAGCCTGTCGAGGATGCGGCGGCTCTCCTGCGCGTCGACGAGCTTGAGATCGATGTCGCGCGCGTGGGCGATCGCATCGCGCACGGCTTCCTCGGTGATCTCGTGGAAGACGATGCGCTTGACCACGCCCTTGGGCTTGAGCACTTCGCGGAGGTGCCAGCTGATGGACTCGCCTTCGCGGTCCGGGTCGGTGGCCAGCAGGACTTCGGGCGCGTCCTTCACCGCGGCCTTCAGTTCGCGCAGGCGCGGCTTTCTGTCCGCTGACTCGACGTAGTACGGCTTGAAGCCGTTGTCGACGTCGACGCCCATCCGGCCCCACGGCTGGTTCTTGATTTCCTTGGGGACCTCGCTCGCGTTCTCGGGGAGATCGCGCACGTGCCCCACGCTCGCCTCGACCCTGAAGTCGTGGCCCAGGAATCGGGCAAGGGTCTTGGCCTTGGCGGGTGATTCGACGATGACGAGGGGCTTGGACATTGCGTGCGGCCTGTACGTTACCACTTCCGTTCGGCGGGCAAGAACCGGCCGGCCCCGTCGCGCCTGACGGCCCCTGCCAGTTCCAGATCGAGCAACTCTGCCAGCAATTCCGTGGGATTCCTGCCTGTTTCCTCGACCAGATCGTCGAGCGCCCGGCCGTCGGACTCGCTCGCGAGCAGGCCGAGCAACGGCACCGCCGCTGGTGCATCGGGCGGTCCCGACGGCCGCGCGGCGGTATACCAGCCGAGCTCGTCGAGGACATCGGCGGCGCGCTCGACGAGGCGGGCCCCGTCGCGCAAGAGGGCGTGTCCGCCGGCGTTCGTCCCTGCCCGCACGTCGCCGGGCACGGCCATCACGTCGCGCCCCTGCTCCATGGCGAGCCGTGCCGTGATGAGCGACCCGCTCCGTTCGGCGGCCTGCACCACGACCACCGCCCGGCACAACCCGCTCAGGATACGGTTGCGCAGCGGAAAATGATGCGCCCGCGGAGGCGACCCCGGCGGGAACTCGGTGACGAGCAGGCCCGCCGCCTCGATCTCCTGCCTGAGCGTGGCGTGGCCGCTCGGGTACGACTGGTCCAGCCCACACCCGAGCACGGCGAGGGTGCGGCCCCGCGAGAGCGCTCCCCTGTGGGCAGCCGCGTCGATTCCCAAGGCGAACCCGCTGGCGACCACGAGACCAGCGGCGGCCAGATCAGCCGCCAGTTGCCAGGCCACCTCGCGCCCGCTGCCGCTGGCCCGGCGCGAACCGACTATGGCCACCGCCGGGCTGGCGAGCACGTCGAGGTGCCCCGTCATCCAGAGGCCCAGCGGCGGGTCGACGATCGTGCCGAGGAGCGGTGGGTACGACGGATGGGCCGGCCAGAGGAGCGTGTGCCGGGCGGCGTTGGCCCGAGTCAGGACGCGGGTGGCCGCGAACCGCCAGTAGGTGGGCGACGCGGATACGTCCGGGCCGAGCCTGCCGTGCTGTGCCAGCAGCGCAAGACTCTCGGCCAGCGGCAGGACGGGCCACGTCCTGACCGTCGCCTTGAGGAGTGCGGCACAGCGTGCGGGCTGCGTCCCGACGGCCAGGGCGAGGGCGGCGGCATCGAGGCGGGAGGCGTCCATCGTGCCGATCGCCCAGGCAAAGGCGCTGCCAACGGCCGGATCGACGTCTGGCGCGTCAATTGGTCATTGCGTGCGCGAGGGGTGGCAGGAACTGCCATGTGGGGGCCTCGGGCACAGGTGTATATTGGCAATCACTTCCATGACCAAGACCCGTTCCTGGCTGCTCGCGCTGGCATTGGTGCTGAGCGCGTCCGGCGTGGCGTTCGCGCAGGATGCGCGGGATCAGGCACGCTCGCAGGTCGAATTCGGCATCAAGGTGGCGCAGCGGGGCCTCTGGCAGGAGGCCGTCTTCCGCTGGGAACGCGCCACGGAGATCGACCCGACCTACGCGGCGGCCTTCAACAACCTGGGGATCGCGTACGAACAGCTCGGCAAGTTCGAGCAGGCCGGCAAGGCCTACGAGAAGGCGCTGGAGCTGGAACCGCAGAACCTCACGATTCAGCAGAACTACGATCTCTTCAAGGAAATCAATGACCGCGCCAAGAGGAACACGGGTAGCTAGCGTCGCGCTCGCGGGCCTGCTGGCCACGGGCGTGGCCTGCTCGTCGGTCTACGAGATCCCGATCGACACGCCCATCCAGGCCAAGCTGGACGTGTCGCCGTTCTCGCGCGTCCATGTCGCGGGCTTCATCTCCGGCGGCAGCGACGATGTGGACGCCAACATGGAGACGGTACGCCTCCTGCGGAGCCAGTTGCGGACCAAGAGCAAGCTGCGCGTGATCGAGGCAGACGCGCTGCCCCTGCAGCAGGTAGCGCGCGAACAGGCGCTCGCTCCCGGTGGCAATGGCGGGGGGATGACGTTCCCCGAGCGGATCAACGACGAGAAGGACCTCGAAGCCTACGAGCCGCTCTTTGCCAACGCCGCGTACTGGAAGAAGATCGGCGAGGAGTTCCAGCAGCCCCTCATCGTCACGGGGACGATCATCTTCAGGGCGCACCAGGCGTCGGGGATCGTGACGCAGGAGCGCGAGCAGTTCGACCAGCTCGGACGACGTGTGGTGGTGCCCATGCGCGTCTACATGGAGCGGAAGGGGTACGTCCTCCGCCCGAAGATCGTGTTCATCGACGGCCGCAGCGGCTCGGTGCTGTACCAGGAGAGCTACAGGGAAGAGCGCCTCTACCCGGCCCAGCAGAACGTGCCCGCCCTGTCGTCCTTCTTCGAGCAGATGGACGCCGTCCTGCCGTCGTTCCTGAACACCCTGAGCACCACGAGAGTCCGCGGCTCCCGCATCCTCCTCAGGTAGGCAACGCCAGGGGCCGAAGCCCTGGCCTCCCTCTCGTCAAACCGCCGCGGACGCGGAAAGGGTCGCCCCGGGTGCCGGCTTGCCGGTTGCCCGTTGCCGGTTCGGCATTCCAGTCCTCCACGGTTCCGTGTTATGCTCGCTGTCTTTGCCGGGTCCGCCGTGCGGGCCCGTGAGCAGTAGCGCGCAGGAGCAACGACAGTGTTTGCCATCATTCAAAGCGGCGGCCGCCAGGTGAAGGTCGCCCCCGGTGAAATCGTCACCGTCGATCGCGTCGACGTCGAACCGGGCCAGGAAGTCACAGTGGACAAGGTGCTGCTCGTGGGCCAGGACGGCGGAGAGGTGCTCGTGGGCGCCCCGTTCGTCGACGGCGCCCGCGTCCTGGGCACCGTGGCCGGCGAGTCGCGCGGGCCGAAGATCCGCGTCTTCAAGAAGAAGCGCCGCAAGGGCATGCGCCGGACCAAGGGTCACCGCGCCACGCTCACGCGCATCGCGATCACCGACATCCTGCTCTGAGGACCGTACGTCATGGCTCATAAAAAGGGACAGGGCAGTTCGCGCAACGGGCGCGACAGCAACGCACAGCGTCTGGGCGTGAAGCAGTTCGACGGCAACGTCGTGACAGGCGGGTCGATCCTCGTCCGTCAGCGCGGCCGCCGCTTCAACCCCGGCACCAACGTCGGCCTCGGCAAGGACGACACGCTGTTTGCGAAGGTGTCTGGCGTGGTCAAGTTCGAGGACCACGGCGCGCGCGGACGCTTCATCAGCGTTCACCCCGCCGCGGAGTAACCCCCACCGGCCAGGCCTCGGCCGCTCCGGACCTGCATGTTCGTCGACGAAGTCGATATCGACGTCAGCGCCGGGGCCGGCGGACGAGGCGCCATCAGTTTCCGCCGCGAGAAGTTCATCCCGCGCGGCGGTCCTGATGGTGGCGACGGCGGCGCTGGTGGATCGGTCTACCTGATCGCCAGCCCGCACCACAACACCCTCGTCAACTACAGGTTCCATCCCGATTTCGCCGCCCCGCGCGGCGGACACGGCGAAGGCTCGCTCCGGACCGGCAAGTCGGGCAAGGACATCGAGCTGCCCGTCCCGCCGGGCACCGTGGCGTATCGCCTCGACGAGTTCGGTCACGCACACCAGTTCGCGGACCTGATCGCGATCGGCGATCGCGTGCTGGCGGCCAAGGGCGGGCGTGGCGGACGCGGCAACGCGCGATTCACCTCGTCCACCAATCAGGCCCCGCGGCGGGCCGACCCCGGTGAGGCGGGCGAGACGTTCAAGATCCGGCTCCGGATGAAGATGCTGGCCGACGTGGGGCTCGTCGGCTTCCCGAACGTCGGCAAGTCCACGCTCATCGCGCGCGTCTCCGCCGCCAGGCCGAAGATCGCCGACTACCCGTTCACCACGCTCGTGCCCAACCTCGGCGTGGTGCTGCTGAGCGACGACCGCAGCTTCGTGATGGCCGACGTGCCGGGCCTCATCGAGGGCGCGCACGAAGGCAGGGGGCTCGGCCATCGGTTCCTCGGCCACGTCGAGCGGACGAAGGTGCTGCTGCACGTGGTGGACGTGAGCGAAGCGTCTGGACGCGATCCCGTGGAAGACCTCGACGTCATCAGGCGCGAGCTCGAAGCGTACGTCCCGAACGCCGATACGCTCGACCCCGACGCGCTGCCGCTGGCCGCGCGCCCGCAGGTCGTGGCGGCCAACCGCATTGACATCCTCGGCGACCCGGCGCGCCTCGAGGCGCTGCGCGAGAGAGCCGCCGAGCTGGACCTGCCGTTCCACGCCATCTCCGCCGTCACGGGCGAGGGCGTGCCGGCGCTGCTCGAAACGCTGTGGCCTTACGTGGCTCACGTCAGTGCCGAGCGTGCGCTCCTCCGTCGCGCCGACGATGAGTAGCGCCCTCTTGCGCCTCGGCGTGCTCGGTGGCACGCTCGACCCAGTGCATGACGGACATCTGGCCGCCGCCCACGTTGCGGCTCGAGCGCTCTCGCTCGACGTCGTGTGGCTGCTGCCCTCGCACGTGCCCGCGCACAAGGCCGCGCCGAGCGCGTCGCCCTGGCATCGGTTCGCGATGGCCAGCCTCGCCGCCGCCGAGGATCCACTGATCGCCGTGAGCGACCTCGAGCTCGCGCGTCCGGGGCCGACCTACACGTGGGACACGCTCCACGTGCTTGCCGCGCAGGGCTTCCGGCCATCGCAGATTTTCTTCATTGTCGGGACCGATGCGATTGCAGGAATTGACACATGGCACCGCTTCCCCGCCGTGCTCGATGCCGCGAATTTCGTCGTGGTGACACGGCCCGGACAGCCTCCGCCCATCGAGGCCCTCACGCATCCGGCCGTGGCGCCGCGCGTGAGGCGCCACGGCAACGGCGACGCGGCGATCGCGCCGGATCCTGAAGATTCCTGCGGGATCTGGCTCGTCGAGGGCAACACGCCCGACGTGTCGTCGAGCGACATCCGTCAACGAATCCTTACTGGAGAGGGCGCCGGTCCGCACGTGCCGGCGCTCGTGGCCGCGCACATCCGCCGGCACGGCCTGTACTCCCCTTCCCCGGCGGCGAGGCGCTTGCATGGCGAAGACTGACGCGCAGCGGGTCGAACACGAGCCTGCTCCCATTCCCGACGACGTCCGCGCGGCCATCGAGGCGGCGCTGGATCGCAAGGCCACGCGGGTGACCGTGATGGACCTCAGGGGCGTGGGAGCCTTCACCGACTTCTTCGTGGTGTGCACCGGCACGAACGTCAGGCAGGTGCAGGCCATCGCGGACGGAGTGGAGGAGGGGCTTCGGGCACAGGGCCTGCGTCCCGCGCACGTCGAGGGATACGACCGTGCGGAGTGGATCCTCCTCGACTTCTTCGACTTCATCGTCCACGTGTTCATGCCAGACACGCGGGAGTTCTACGCGCTCGATCGTCTGTGGGGCACGGCCCCCCGCATCGAGATGGCGCCCGACGTTCGCTGAACCGCCGGCCCCGTCGCTGCTCGACGCGGCCGTCGCGCTGGTCTTCGACGCGCGCTGCGTCGCGTGCCGGGAGACGCTGCCGGCTCCCACGTGCGGGCCCGTCTGCACGGCCTGCTGGGCTGCCGTCCCCTGGTACGACGCCGACCTCTGTACCCACTGCGGCATGCCGATCGTTGCCGGCGTCACGTGCCGGTGCGACACCCTTCCGCCGCACCTCTCGTCGCTTGTCGCCGGCGCGCGCTACGAGGGACCGATGCGCGCCGTCATCCAGGCCTTCAAGTACGGAGGCCACCAGACGCTTGGCGCCACGCTCGTCGAGCACCTCCTCGAACACGTCCCGCTGACGCTCGACGCCATGGACATCGTCGTTCCCGTGCCGCTGCATCCGTGGCGGCGCGTCTCGCGCGGCTTCAATCAGGCCGAACGCCTCGCGCGCCATGTCGGTCCGCCCGTGGTCCACGCGCTCGCGCGCTGGTCATGGACGCCCGCGCAGGCCACGCTGCCAGCCGCCGCGCGCCGCATCAACGTGACGCGCGCCTTCGGCCTCGCCCCGCGCATCACCGCCGCAGGCCGCCATGTCCTTCACACCTGCCTGACCGGCGCGCGCGTGCTGCTCGTGGATGACGTGATGACGACGGGCAGCACGCTGTCTGCCTGCGCCCGTGTCCTGAAACACGCCGGCGCGAAGGAGGTCCATGCCCTGGCCGTCGCACGAGTGGAGTGACAGCGACTGGTGACGCGTGCTGCTGGCGGGTCTATGGGGCGGTTCGCGGCGTCTGCGTACGTGGCCGCTTGCTCTTGCGCGGGCCTACGCGAGGCTTCGAGTGCCGAGAACTCGGGACAACCGTGCTTGTCGCGCGGACCGATAACGTCAGTCCGAGCGCACGAGCGAGTCGCATCACTGTGGTGAAACTCGGATTGCCCGTTGGTGAAAGCGCCTTGTACAGCCCTTCACGGGTGATGCCGATCTCACGCGCCAGAGCGGCCATGCCACGCGCCCGGGCGACCACGCGAAGCGCCTCCAGAAGCGACGCGGGGTCGTCCGCGCTGTCCTCGAGCGCGAGTTGGAGATACGCAGCGATGGATTCCTCGGAGGTGAGGAACTCCGCCGTGTCCCATCGGTATGTCTCGAGAGTGCCCATCGTCATTGCTCCGTATCGGAGGCGAGCGCCTTGCGCATGGCCTGTGCCGTCGCGATGTCAACTGCCTGCGTCTTCTTCGTGCCACCAATGAGCAGGACAACGATTTCCGGCCCTCGCTCGGTGTAATACACCCGATACCCGGGACCGTGGTCGATCTTCAGTTCTGCGACACCGCCGTCCAGCACGCGGTGCTGCCCCGGGTTGCCCTCCGCGAGACGGGCGATCCGCCTGGCAATGTGTGCCTCGGCAACGGGATCCCTGAGAGTGCGCATCCAGCGCCCGAACCGCTCCGTGTAGCGAATCGTTCGAGGTATCGCACCGGCCACGCGTGAAGTATAGTTCACGATTCCATGAATGTGAACTGCACTTCACAAGATGCACGGCGTCAGGGGAGGAGCGCGAGGACGTCGGTGGTGACGGCGTCGCGGTCGCGGGCGGCGTCGACGATGTGCCATGCGTGGCCGGCGGCGGCCTGGCGGAGATAGCTGGCGCGGACGCGCGCGAGCAGCGCCAGGTCCTGTTCGAACGCGTCGCGCTGGTCGCGCTTGCGGGCGGCGGCGACGTCGGGGGCGATGTCGAGCAGCACCGTGACGTCTGCCGGCGGCAGCACACGCTGGATCACCGTGAGCCACTCGGGATCGAGGCCCTGCGCGTCGCCATACGCGATCGTCGACGCGACGTAGCGATCGCACACGACCCACGTGCCTGCCGCGAGCGCCGCTTCGATCGCGGGCTTGTGCTCGCACCGGTTGGCCACGTACAGCAGTTGCAGGCAGTCGGGCGGGAACGCCCGCTCGCCCTTCAGCGCGGCGCCGATCTCCCGTCCGATCGGTGTCTGGTAGTCGGGAAAGTCGAAGCTCAGCACGGAAAGACCGCGCGCCTGAAGCGCCTCGCGCGCACGCAGCGCCTGCGTCTGCTTGCCGCTCTGGTCGAGGCCTTCGAAGGCGATGAGGCGCCCGCGCGTCATGCCTGTTCGAGCGCCAGCATCTCGTCGATGGTGGGCCGGCGGCGGATGACGCGCCACGACCCGTCGGCCTCGACGAGGACTTCGGGCGGCAGCGGCCGCCTGTTGTAGGTGTTCGACATCACCGCGCCGTACGCACCGGCGTCCATGATCGCCATGAGATCGCCAACCTGTGGATCCGGCAGATCTCTCACGCGCCCGAACGTATCGCTGCTCTCGCACACGGGTCCGACGACGGTACACGAAACGAGCGACCTGTCTGCCGCGCCGGCCACGGGTGCGATGTGGTGATACGCGCCGTACAGGGCGGGACGCAGCAGTTCGGTCATGCCCGCGTCGAGCACCACGAAGCGCCCGCCGCCCGCGTGCGGCTTGACGTCGATCACCCGCGCCAGCAGCACGCCTGCCGGGCCGACGATCGTGCGTCCTGGTTCGACGATGAGCGTGAGGCCCGTCGGGCGAACGACATCGACGAGGGCCTGCGCGAAGGCCTCGTACGTGGGCACGTCGCCGCCAGCCTCGTAGACGATGCCCAGGCCGCCGCCGAGATCGAGATGCGAAAGAGGGATGCCCGACGCTCGCAGTGCGACAGCCAGATCCGCCACACGTCGCGCCGCGGCACACAGCGGCCCGAGCGACGTGATCTGCGAGCCGACATGCACGTGCAGGCCCACGATCTCGAGACCCGCGGCGTCGCGGCGCGCGTCGAGCACGCCGGCCGCCTCGTCGAGCGGCACGCCGAACTTGCTCGTCCTGACGCCGGTGGTGATCTTCTCGTGCGTGCCGGCGTCGACGTCGGGGTTGACGCGCAGGGCGACTCGCACGCGGCGTCCGTGCGCGCGACCGAGCGCGTCGATCCGATCGAGCTCTCCGGCCGACTCGGCGTTGATGGCCGCGAGATCGAGGGCCACGGCCCGCGCGAGTTCGTCAGGCGACTTGCCGACCCCGGTGAAGACGATCTGGTCAGGCCTGAACCCGGCGCGCAGCGCGACGTCCACTTCGCCGATCGAGTTGGCGTCGGCACCGGCGCCGCCCTCCCGGATCAGGCGCGCGACGGCAAGCGACGAATTGGCCTTGAGCGCGAAGTGCAGCGCGTACGGGTAGTCACACGCCTCGAAGGCCTGCCGCAGCGCGGCGAGCCTGTCGCGGACGATCGGTGCGCTGTAGACGTAGCAGGGCGTGCCCTCCGCCGCGGCAATCGAAGCGAGGGGTACGGCGTCGAGCGCGAACACGGGCGCGAGCGTGGTGTCTGTGGCCGCCACGCGTCGGATCATACGCTGGAGGCGGACTCCCCTGTTATCATGCGACCCACCCCCGCCACATGCCATTCGACCCTACCCAACCCCCGTCGGAGATGGATGCGCTGATCGAGCGCTGTCTGGCCGGCGACCAGGACGCCTGGGGGCAGATCGTCAGGCAGCACTGGCGGAAGGTGTTCAACGTCGCGTACAAGTTCACCGGCAAACACGACGAGGCGGAGGACCTGACGCAGGACATCTTCGTCAAGATCTTCAAGTCGCTGCACACCTTCGATCGCCGGGCCAACTTCCAGACGTGGTTGATCAGCATCAGCCGGAACCTGTGCATCGATCACTACCGGAGCGTGCGCAAGGAACGCGAGACGATCTCGCGCGACGTGGACTCGCGCGAGATGGGCACCGCCACGCGTCACGAGCCGGGTCCCCTGGCGGGGATCGAACGTGAAGATCAGCGCGCGCTGCTGCGGCTGGCGCTGGATCAGCTCGCGCCCACGCTGCGGTCCGCGGTGCTGCTGCGCGACATCAAGGAACTGTCGTACCAGGAAATCGCCGCGATGCTGGACCTGCCCGAGGGCACGGTGAAGTCGCGCATCAACAGAGGGCGGACGGAACTCGCGCGGCAGATCCGCCGCCTGCAGGACTCGGGTCTCTCCACGCCGCGGCGGGCCACGGCGGGCCGTCGTCAGTAGCATCGCAATGGAGCCAAGCCAGAGATGAACCTCACCACCGAGCACCATGGGGACGTGGCTGTCGTCCGGGTCCTGGAGTCCCGGATGCTGTACCCGATCCTCTCGGACTTCGCCGACACGGTCACCGGCCTCGTGCAGCAGGGACAGCGCAAGCTGCTCATCGACCTGTCGCCGGTCACGTATCTCGACAGCGCGACGATCGGCTGCCTGATGGACGTCTACCGGCAGATGAGCGGTGCGGGGGGCGTCGTGAAGCTCTCGGGCGTGCAGAAGCGGGTGGAGACGATGCTGACCATGACGGGCACGCAGAACTTCATCGAGGTGCACCCCGACGCCGACACCGCGTTGGCGAGCTTCGGAGGCTGATCCCATGCGTGCCATCAAGACCAGCACCGGCGTGGAGATTCCGCTCGACGGCGACCTGCTCGCCGTGGTGGAGACGTTGTTCCAGGAAGTGACGGTGCGCCACGAGCTCGGGCGGACGTTCGAGGACATGATGCGCGAGATCCAGCACCTCACCGACCAGTTGTCGCCGGAGGAACAGCGCGCGTACCTGGTCGAGAGCCTGTTCCTCAACACCGTCACGTACGAGAACGAGCGGCTCGGCGCGCTGCTGCGCAAGCTGCCGGACGAATAGGCCGTGTCCCTCAACTACCTCGCCACGCACTACCGCTGCTCGTGGCCGTGGAACACGGCCGTGATGCTGTGCGATGGCCGGCTCGTGTGCGGCTGCGCCGATCCGTACGGCAAGCGCGTCCTCGGCGACGCGCGCACCGCGTCTGTGGGCGACATCTGGACGGGCCCCACGGCGTCGACGCTGCGACGCGAGCTCAACGCCGGCGGGTCGGAGTTCTGCGGCGACTGCCCCCTCAAGCTGCCGCTCGCCGAAGACGAGATGCCGCCGCAGCGGTCGCTCGACGCGGGACCGTTGCCGTCGCGGATGTACGTCGAGTGCACGGCCGCGTGCAACGTGTCGTGTCTCGATTCGTGCTGCGCACCCGAGACGGGCATCGCGCGCACGCGCCAGGCGGGCATGCTCGACGTGGATCTGTTCCGCCGCGTGCTGGCCGAAGTGGGCCCGACGCTCGAGCGCATCGATTTCTTCAACTACGGCGAAGCGTTCCTGCACAAGCGCGCCGTCGAGATGTGCGAGCTCGTCAAGCGCGAGTACCCGCACATCTACCTGTACACGTCCACCAACGGCGGCGCGCTCAACGAGGAGTCGGCGCGGCGGCTGGTGCGGTCGGGGATAGACGAGGTCACGTTCTCGGTGGACGGCGCGTCGCAGGACGTCTACGCCACGTACCGGCAGCGCGGGCGCTTCGACCACGTGATGAAGAACCTGCGCGCGGTGATGGACGAGAAGCGCGCGCTCGGCACCGACGTGCCGTTCGTCAACTGGCGCTACATCCTCTTCACCTGGAACGACAACGACACCGAGATGCAGCGCGCCCGCGCGCTCGCCGCCGAGATCGGCGTGGATCGCCTGTGCTGGGAGATCACCGATCACCCCGAGCACGCGTTCTCGCGCCGCTTCGCGCCGGGCACGCCCGACTGGGCGCGCATCAGGCACCAGGTGTGGGACGACAACCACCTCGGGAGCGCGATTCCAGGCACCACGCCGCGCGCGCGCATCGAGGTGCGCGGCCCGTCGCGTCAGGACACGCTGACGCATCAGGCTGGCGTCCCGCTCGCGCTCGACCTGCGCGTGCGCAACCTGTGCCAGCGTCCGTTCCCGCACACGGCGACGTACGGCCGTCGACTCGTGCGGGTCGGCGCCAAGTTGCTCGACGCCGATCGCGAGTTGCAGGATCGCGACTTCGCACGGTCGTCACTCCCCGCGACGGTCGCTCCCGGCGGGTGGCAGGACCTCCGCATGGAGATCCCCGCGCTGTCGCCAGGCCACTACCACCTGAAGCTCGACCTCGTGAGCGAAGGCGTCGACTGGTTCGAGTCCTGCGGCTCGGAGATCACCCTGAAGGCGCTGCAGGTCACGTAGGAGCGCCTGCGGCGCTTCGTTGCGGCACTGGCAACCGGCAATCCATCTTCGCGCTTCGCGCCACGGCGCGACAGGTTGTCCGGCAGTCAGTGCACCGCGCCGGGGATGTCCAGCCTGCCTATGGGTTCGAGCAGTCGCGCTTGTCCATCCTTCGTCCGCGCGTAGTCCCCTTCCGGGATGAGCCTTGCGCCGGGCGTGGTGCTCAGTGGCTGCATTCCTCCACATCCGATGGACACGCGTCAAGAGAGGCGGCGCTCCGCTCGCACGTGCCTCTCCCATAGATGTAGGGGCGCCCCTTGTGGGTGCCCGCGAACGGGCGGCCACAAGGGCCGTCCCTACGCACGTCTCTCCATCAGGACGGGTACGCGCCGCGGCAGGACAGAGGGCCGCCGCTACTGGAAGTGCGTCGTGACGTTGCGGGCGACGAGGGTGTCGGCTTTCGCGAGGGTGCGGGCCTTCGCGAGGTGCGCGGTGTGCTGCGCGCGTGCGGCGGGGCGCTCGGTGATCAGCGCGGCGGCAAACTGCAGGCCGGCGTCATCGGGCTTCAGCGCGAGCGCCGACTTCACGAGCGCGTAGCCGTCGACGCCATCGATGGACGCCTTGACCTTCACGCCGCCATCGCCGAGTTGCCTGTACGTCTCCACGAGATAGCCGTAGTCGAACGACGCGAGCGCTTCAGCGGACGATGTCGGCGACGTCACGCTGCGGGCCGCGAGCGCGCGCAGCAGCCGCGACGCCAGCGCCGCATCGTCCACCGAGTACGCCGACGCGCGACGCAGCGTCTCCATGCGCACGATGACGGGCGTCTGCGGCGTGAGAAGGGCGAGCGTGTCGTCGACGAGCCGGGACGTGTCGTACGACGCGAGTGTCGCCTGCCATCCTCGCCAGCCTTCGCTCGTGTTGCCGAACGGCAGCGACGTCGCCGTGCCGATGTCGAACGGATGGCAGATGAGCGGCGGCCCCGCAAGCGCCGGGAGTGGCGACGTCAGCAACAACGCCGTGGTGGCAAGAACGACTCGACGGGTGGTGGACATCGCGTGCTTGGTGAACATGTGAACCTCCTGGAATCGGGAACGCACCAGGAAGGACGCGACACGCGCACCGCTGTTAACGCGACGTCGTCATTCACTCACCCTCACATCATGGCCGCGGCTTCGCGCCTGCTGCGCCACGGCGAGGCAGGCATTCCCGGCATTACAGCATCGCGGCATTCTCACGAGCCCGGATTCCACTGCTGGCGCCACGTACGCCACCAGTCGGCGCTGCCGAGGCCGAGTGCGGTCCACCATGCGTCGCGCATCGCACGATCGCCGGTGAGGACACCCTCACGCGTGACACCCTCGGGCATCGGCACGAGCGCAGCCAGACGATCCACCACGCGCGGTACCAGCGTGGCGTCGACGCGATCGATCAGGTGCCAGAGCGTCAGCGCGTCTTCGGGTCGTGCGTCACGCAGCACGACGCCGAGCGGCGTCTCCTGCTCCGCCGCAGACGACGTGCGATCGATGACGTCGATGGCCGCGCGCAGCGTGTCTGGCGCGTCGGTGTATGTCGGTGTGCCAGGACCGATCCCCGGCCACGTGCGTCCCGTCGCGCCCGCAGGAATGAACGCCTCGCGGCCGCGGTGCTCGAAGCCCACCCATCCGCCCTGGACGGTGATCAGCCCGCTGCCGTCCTCGTTGACGGTGAGGGTGTACGCACATCCCAGATCGATGGCCGTCGCAGACGGCGTGTCGATCACGAACTGGCCGGGCGGCGCCCAGATCTGCGCTTCGATGGTGCCCCGCGTCAACTCGGCGCGATGCGCACCGGACTCCGCCGTCATCACGCGCAGCCGCGATGCAGGCGCCATCTCCAGTCTGCCGATCTTCCCGACGAACATCACCGTCGACGACTCCGCCGCCGTCTCCACCCATCGTCCCGGCGCGACCGTCTCGCGGCTTGCCAGCGGTGCGGCAGCCATGGTGGCCACGCCGTCGACGCGCGCAACGCGCCACGGATCGCTTACGGAATCACGACGCGGCGCAAGCCACGCCACGCCGATCGAGACGATGAGCAGGGCCGCTGCCGCAGCCAGCGACCACCACGGCGGCGTGAGGCTCGACGCCGCTGGTGGCAGCGACAGCGGCGGCAGTTCATCCGGCGGCGCAGCCGACAGCGTGGCCAGGAGTCGTTCGAGTCGTGCGACGTCCGGGTCGGCGGGTCCGCTGCGGTCCCACAGATACGGCTCCTCGTCCATCGGTTCCATCACGCGGATCCTCGGTGCTGGCGCGCGGTGAGTGCGTCACGCAGCAGCTTCATGCCTCGACACAGGTTGACCCGCACCGACTCCGGCGTGAGCCCCGTGCGCGCGGCGATCTCCGGTCCCGTCAGCCCTTCCACGAGCCGCAGCACCAGCGTGTCGCGATACGCGGGTGGCAGCGCCCTGATCGCGTCGAGCGCCTGTCTGGCCTCGAGGCGATCGTCGGCACGTACCTCCGCACTCGCGACGCGATCGACGGGGGCCGTGCCAGTCCCGTCGAACGCCGCCACGATGAACCCGTGCCTGTCTGCGGCGGCGTAACGCCGCACGCGATCGATGCGCGCATGCCTGGCGATGGTCACGAGCCATCCGGCGAACGCCGCGGCGTCGCGCAGCGTCGACAATCGCTGCCATGCGGTCAGGAAGACGTCCTGGACGAGATCGTCCACGTCCGCGCGCGTCGCCCGTGCGAGCAGCACGCCATGGACTACGCGCGCATGACGACGGTAGAGCGCGTCGAAGGCCGCAGCATCACCTGCACGCGCCGCTTCCACGAGCGGTGCATCGTCTGCCGGCACCCACGCCACGGGCCGCGGCGCCGGACCATCCATATGGGTCGATGACGGCACGTGCTGAAATTCAGGACGCAGGGAAGCGGGAGAGCGTTAACCGGCAACCGGCAACCGGCAAACGGCATACGGCAAACGGCAAACCGGCAACCGGTCAGTCAGCAGGCAGACATCACCGACCGCCGGATGACATCCGGCGGCTACACGTCAGCGGGCGATATCAGTTCCTGAACGCGGGCTCGACGGCGATGGGCATGCCCACGAGATCGGTGACCGACTCGGGGGTCTCGACGTAGGTCCAGGCGTCGCGCTGTTCGAGCAGGGTGCTGCCGAGGGCGGTATGCAGGGCGTGCCCGCCGCGGTGCGCGACGACGTGGCCGATGATCGGCGCACCGATGAGCGCGAGATCGCCAATCGCGTCGAGGATCTTGTGGCGGACGAACTCGTCCTCGAAGCGGAGCGTGTTGTTGAGCACGCCCGTCTCGCCGAGCACGACGGCGTTGTCGAGCGAGCCACCGAGCGTCAGGCCTTGCTGGCGCAGCATTTCCAGGTCCTTCAGGAACCCGAACGTGCGCGCGGGCGCGAGATCCTCGGCGAACGTGTCGGCCGTGACGACGATCGAACGGCTCTGGTTGCGCAGGAGCGGGTGATCGAAGCTGATGGTGTAGCTGATGCGGAACTCGTCGGACGGGTAGATGGCGATGTGCTTGTCGCCGCGAGCCAGGCTCACGGGCCGCAGCACCTTCAGGAACCGGCGCGACGCGCTCAGCTTCTTGATGCCGGCCTCCTGGAGCAGGTACACGAACGGCGCCGCGCTGCCGTCCATGATGGGCACCTCAGGCGTGTTGAGCTCGATGGCGACGTTGTCGAGGCCCTGACTCACGAGGGCCGCGAGCAGATGCTCGACGGTTTCCACGCTGGCACCGGCAAAGGACAGCCCCGTCGCGTAATTGAGACTCGCGACGTGCTCCAGGCGAGCCGGAATCTCGAGCCCCCCAAGGTCGGCGCGACGGAAGCGGATGCCGTAGTCGGCAGGGGCGGGACGGAGCGTCATCGTGACGCGGTGGCCGGAATGCAACCCGATTCCGGCACAGGTGATGGAACGACGAAGAGTCCGCTGCGATGTCATTCAGCTCTCAGATCCAAGGGCGCCGATGGCCGCCGGCCGCGTAGAAGCAAGACTGATACCGTAGCGATGACTCTCACGAGAAGTCTCGCAAACCATTCCAGCGACGGCAGTTGTACTCGAGATGCTCATCCGGGACCCGTTCCAGCGAGAGGTCACTGTTGCGCTCGTGACACGCCATTCCCTGATTGACTGTGGCTAGGCAACCACACTGACGTCTCGGCTCCGTCCTCGTCGACCTGTAGGGGCCATTGACGATTCGGCCAGAAACGCCCCCGTATGCGACCCCCTGACGCGCGCCACCTGCTCAGGTGTACCTTGCGCCACCACGTGTCCCCCGCCCCGTCCGCCCTCCGGTCCGAGGTCGATCACGTGATCGGCCGATCGGATGACGTCGAGGTTGTGCTCGATCACGACGATGGTGTTGCCCTGCTCGACGAGTTGGTGCAGCACGTCGAGCAGACGCGCCACGTCCTCGAAGTGCAACCCCGTCGTCGGCTCGTCGAGGATGTAGAGCGTGCGGCCCGTGCCGCGTCGCGACAGCTCCTTGGCCAGCTTCACCCGCTGTGCTTCGCCACCACTCAGCGTCGTGGCCGACTGCCCCAGTTCGACGTACCCGAGGCCCACCTGCTGCAGCGTCCGCAGCTTGTTGGCGATCGACGGGAAGCTCTCGAGCAGCGGCAGCGCCTGATCGACCGTGAGCTCGAGCACGTCGGCGATCGACTTCCCGCGATAGCGCACCTCGAGCGTCTCGCGGTTGTAACGCCGGCCCTTGCATTGCTCGCACGTCACGTACACATCGGGCAGGAAGTGCATCTCGATGGCCATCACGCCGTCGCCCTGACACGCTTCGCAGCGGCCACCCTTGACGTTGAACGAGAACCGCCCCGGTTTGTAGCCACGCTGGCGCGATTCGGGCAGCATCGCGAACAGATCCCTGATGAACGTGAACAGGCCGATGTAGGTGGCCGGGTTGCTCCGCGGCGTGCGGCCGATCGGCGACTGATCGATCTGGATCACCTTGTCGACGTGCTGCAGCCCGTCGATCCTGTCGTGCGCGCCGGGCGGGTCCGTCGCCCGATACAGTTCCTTCGCAAGGCGCTTGTACACGATCTCGTTGACGAGCGTGCTCTTGCCGGATCCGCTGACGCCCGTGACGGCGATGAACAGGCCCAGCGGAAAGTTCACGTCGAGCCCCTGCAGGTTGTTCTCGCGCGCCCCGGTGACGCGCAGCACGGCCTGGCCCGCGCGGCGGCGCGTACGCGGGGCGGCAATCGTCTTCTCGCCGCGCAGGTACTCACCCGTCACGCTACCGGGCGCCTCGGCGATGAGCGACGCGGGCGTACCCTGGAACAGCAGCTCGCCGCCGTGCTCGCCGGCACCCGGACCGAGGTCCACGACATAGTCGGCCGTGCGGATCGTCTCCTCGTCGTGTTCCACCACGAGCACGGTGTTGCCCAGATCGCGCAGGCGTTCGAGCGTGTGCAACAGCCGGCGGTTGTCGCGCTGGTGCAGGCCGATGGACGGTTCGTCGAGCACGTACAGCACGCCGCTCAGGCTCGATCCGATCTGCGTGGCGAGCCTGATGCGCTGCCCTTCGCCGCCCGACAGCGTCGCCGCCGATCGCGCCAGCGTGAGATAGCCGACGCCCACGTCGTTCAGGAAGCGCAGACGTTCGCGAATCTCCTTGAGGATGCGCCCGGCGATCAGCTCCTCGCGCGGCGCCAGTTCCATGGCGTCGAACACGAGCGACGACTCGCTCACGGGCAGCGCCGTGAGATCGACGATCGTGTGGCCTTTGACGCGCACCGCGCGGCTCTCGGGTTTCAGTCTCGCGCCTTCGCACGCCTGGCACGTCGACAGCGCACGATACGGCTCGAGCGCCTCGCGATCGCTCCAGGTGCCGGCCTCGTAGCGCCTGCGCAGGTTCGGCAGCAGGCCTTCGAAATCGGCGCCGAACGGATCGGCAGGCGTCTTCTTACGCTTCGAAGACGCGGCAGGTGCACCCGGTGCGCCGAAGAGCAGGACGTCGCGCTGCTTCCGCGTCAGCTTGCGCACGGGGACGGCGGGGTCGATGCCGTGCGCCTCGTGCAGGCGCGCGAGCGCCGTCGCGATCGACTTCGCGTCGCCGCGCGCCCACGGTTCGACGGCGCCCTCGGATAACGACAACCCGGGATCGGGGATCACGCGATCCGGATCGAAGTCGTACACCGAGCCAAGACCCTGGCAGCCTGCACATGCGCCGTGCGGAGAATTGAACGAGAACGCGCGCGGCGTGAGTTCCGGCACGCTGATGCCGCAGTCGGCGCATGCGAGCCGTCGCGAGAACAGGCGGTCGCCGCCGTCCCACGTGTTGATGATGACGAGGTCGTCGGCGAGCGCAAGGGCCGTCTCGATCGACTCGCCGAGCCGCCGCTCCATCCCCGGCTTCACGATGAGGCGATCCACCACGACGTCGATCGTGTGGTTACGGCGCTTGTCGAGGACGATGTCGTCCTCGAGCGAGCAGAGCTCGCCATCGACGCGGGCGCGCGTGAAGCCGCGCTGCCGCCACGCCGCCAGCTCCTTCTTGAACTCGCCCTTGCGGCCGCGCACCACGGGCGCCAGCACGTTGATGCGCTCATCGCCCGGGAACTGGCGTGCGAGGTCGAGGATGCGGTCCACCGACTGGCTCGCGATCGGCTGTCCGCACCGCGGGCAGTGCGGATCGCCGAGGTTGGCAAAGAGCAGGCGGAGGTAGTCGTAGATCTCGGTGACGGTGCCCACCGTCGATCGCGGGTTGGACGCCGTGGTCTTCTGCTCGATGGAGATGGCCGGCGAGAGCCCGTCGATGAGGTCGACGTCGGGCTTCTCCATCTGCTCCAGGAACTGGCGCGCGTACGCCGACATCGACTCCACGTAGCGCCGCTGCCCTTCGGCGTAGATGGTGTCGAAGGCGAGCGAGGACTTGCCCGACCCCGAAAGGCCGGTGATGACCACGAGTCGATCGCGAGGGAGATCGACGTCGATGTTCTTCAGGTTGTGGACGCGCGCGCCGCGCACCGAGATGCGCTCGTCGAAGGTCATGGGCAAGGTCTGGGTCCGTGTGGCAGGCCCAATCGGTGATTGTATCAGCGCCGGAAGGCCGTTCTGCCCGTCACGCCCCTGCCTTCCACCACGTCGTAGACGAATCCCGCCGCCAGCCGACCCAGCCGTTGGCGCGGCCGGCCCGGCCATTCCACCACGACATCGTCCAGCGCAGGGGCGGCACCGAGGCCGAAGCTCAGCACGAGTTCCGACTGGGACAGGTAGCTGGACCCCGTCCGTACGAGACGGCTGGCCGTCTGGCCGTTCACGATGCCAGTCACGCGCGTGCCGATCGCGTCCCTGTTGGCGTCCACACCCTTCAGGCGCAGCCGCACGACCCCGCCGCGCGGCGCTGTGTCATTGCGGAAGAGCTGGGCCATGCCGCCGTTGCTGGTGACCACCACGTCGGGGTCGCCGTCGTTGTCGATGTCGGCGAAGGCCGCGCCCCTGCCGATCCGCGGGGCCGCGAAGGCCCCGCCAACCGAGGCGGCGACGTCCTCGAAACGGCCCTGCCTGTTGAGGAAGAGGTGCGGCGCGAACGCACCGCCCGGGGTGCGCGCGAACATCGCGTCGAGCTGCCCGTTGATCACGAGCAGGTCCTGCCAGCCGTCGAGGTTCACGTCGAAGAAGAAGCAGCCCCAGCCGAGCGTCTGGCGCGTGGCGCGGCCGACGGCGTTGCCGGGGGCCGTGTCCACGTACACGCCGGGCTCCTGCGGCACGAACAACCCGAGCATCTCGCCCGAGAAATTGGTGACGGCCACCGACGCGCGGCCGGAATTGTCGACGTCGGCGGCGTCCACGCCCATGCCCGCGCGCGCGCGCCCGTCGTTGCTGAACGCCACGCCGCTCTGGAGGCCGAGTTCGGTGAATGTGCCGTCGTGGTTGTTGCGATAGAGACGGTTGGGCACCGTGTCGTTGGCGATGAAGATGTCAGGCCATCCGTCGCCGTCGTGGTCGAGCACCGTTGCGCCGAGCGCCTTGCCCGTCACGTCGAACAGGCCGGCGCGGGCGGTGATGTCCTCGAATTTCCCGCGGCCCAGGTTGCGGAACAGCCACGATGTGCTGCCGCGATAGGCCTGCGGCGTGCAGTACGTCTTCTGCGTGCCGTTGGCGCTGCAGAACAGGTCGGTGTCGCGCGACCACTGCACGTAGTTGCACACGAGCAGGTCCACGAGGCCGTCGCGATCGACGTCCACCCACACGGCGCACGTGCTGAACCCCTGCCGCCCGCCAAGCCCCGCCTGCGTCGTCACGTCGACGAACCGTGTCCCGCGGTCGTTGCGAAAGAGCGTCACCCCGCCGACGGACGTGAGCACGATGTCGGTCCACCCATCGTTGTCCATGTCCGCCGCCGCCACCCCCATGCCGTAACGCAGGGGCGGGTCGCTGTCCGCCAGGGGTTGAGAGCCATGGCCTCCATCTGACGGGAGCGATGCGCCGGCTTGATCGCCGCGCCGCCGCGCCGCAGGCGTGGGCCCGGTGCCCGGTGCCCGCTGCCCGGTGCCCGCCCGGACTGTCCGGGTGCCGATTGCCGGTTGCCGGTTACCGGCCGACGGCCGCAGGCCGACGCTGTCCGTGACGTCTTCGAACCGTCCCGCACCGTCGTTGCGATACAGCGTGGCGTAGCGACCGCCGCCTCCACCGGGGAACAGCCCGTTCACCAGGAGCAGGTCCTCGTCGCCGTCGTTGTCGTAGTCGAAGAACGCCGCCCCGGCCCCCATCGTCTCGGGCAGGAGCTTGCGTCCCGCGGCGCCGTTGTCGTGTCGCGCGGCGATCCCCGCCTCACGCGTCACGTCGACGAGCACCACCCGCGCCCCCTCCTGCGCCACGAGCACCGCGGCCATACCAACGACAAGAATGCTCCCCAGCACTCCTGGCATCCCCGTCATTCGGCATTCGTCATTCGGCATTTCCCTACTCAGGAATGACAAGTCCCTTGCGCACGGCATACAGCACCAGTTCGGCGGCCTTGTGGACGCCGAGGGTGCTCATCAGGTTGGCGCGATGCACGGCCACCGTGTTCACCGACAGGTTGAGGATCGCGGCGATCTCCTTGTTCGACTTGCCGCGCGCGATGAACTGCAGCACCTGCTTCTCGCGCTGCGTCAGCTTGTCGAACGTGTCGCCGTCATCAGGCGCGTCCTGCTTGTCCCGCAACGCACGAATCAGCACGTGCGAGAGCTCGGGACTCAGGTACTGCTGACCCGCCGCCACGGCACGCACTGCGCGCGTGAGGTCTGTTTCGAGCGCGCTCTTGAGGATGTAGCCCGAGACGCCGGCGTCGAGCGCGCTGCGGACGTACTGCGCGTCGGAATACATGCTCAGGACGAGGATGCGCGTCTCGGGACGCTCGCGCAGGATCTCGCGGGCGGCGTGGATGCCGTTGGCGTCTGGCATCGACATGTCCATCAACACCACGTCGGGACGCTCGCGTCGCGCGAGCGCCACGCCGTCCTGCGCGTTGCCGGCTTCACCGACGACGGCGATGCCTGGCTCTTCCTCGAGAATCCGCCGGAAGCCCTGTCTCACGAGGGCATGGTCATCCACCAGGATTACGCGAACCACGTTTGGCACCTCACATTCCTCACACGGGCCAACCACGCGCGTTGCCCACGGGCACGCGCACCGCGACGCGCGTGCCGCCCAGTGGACTCACGCCTATCCGGAACGACCCGCCGATCAGCGCCGCGCGCTCGCGCATGCTGGTCAGGCCGAGCCCCGGAGACGCCGGTCGCGTCTCCTCCACGCCACGTCCATCATCGTCCACCGTCAGCGTCGCTCCCGTCGCGTCGCGCGTGGCGGTGACCGCCACTTCCGATGCCCCCGAGTGCCGCACCACGTTCGTGAGCGACTCCTGGAGGATGCGATACAAGTGCGTCGCCGTCTCGGGTGGCAGGGTGGCCAGATCACCCGAGGTCGTCACCTCGATCGGCAGCCCCGTCTGCCTCGACACGAGTTCCACGTGCGATCGCAACGCGTGCTCGAAGCCGAAGTCGTCGAGCACCACGGGATGCAGCGCGCGCGACCGTTGCCGGATGCCGTCGAGCACCTGTCCGGCGAGGCCCTGCAACTCCGAGAGCTGTCCCGCCACATCCGCCGACGGCGCCTGCTGCTCCACGTGCCGCTTCGTGCGCGAAAGCCCGAACCCGAGTGCCGTGAGGACCTGTCCGAACTCGTCGTGCAACTCACGCGCGAGGCCGGCCTGCACGTCTTCCTGGAGACGGATCATCTGCCACGACAGTGCGCGACGCGCCGCCGATTCCCGCTCGAGCGCGACGATGCTGCGATGGACCGCGCGCACGACAGTGGCACCGGCGGCGAGCAGCGCAACAACGAGCCCCACCGCCGTCCACAGGATCTGTCGTCGCACCGCGTCGTACACCCCGCGTGCCCGCGCCGTCCCCGCATCGTCGACGCGCGTGTTCTCGATGAGGAGCTGCGACACCTGGTGCGCGAGTTCCGCCTGACGCGATGACGCGTCGGACCTGAAGATCGCCCGGGCATCCGCCTCACGGCCGGCCTTCGCCGCCGCGAATCCGCTGTCGAGCGCCGCCCACAACCGCCGCACCGCCTCTTCGAGCTGGCGCGCCTGCGCTTCCGGCCGTGCCGCCGGTGCCAGTTCGCGCTCGCGCGCGAGTGCCTGATCCAGGTCGACGTGCAGGCGGTCGAACGTCTGCTGCCAGGCCGACAACGGATACGGCTCGCTGCCGTCCGTCATGTCGCGCAGCGTCTCGGTCAGCGTCGTCAGGTTGTTGTCGATGCGAATGAGCTGCAGCGTGTCGAGACGCTGCCGCTCGAGCAACGCCACCTGTTCGTCACGCAGCCCGGCGACCTCGCGTCGCGCGTACAGCGACACGCTGACGACGACGAGCGCCGCCACGAACACGCCGGCCACGAGCCACGCGATCGGGCGGCGTGGCGCGGCGCTGACGGCTGGCGCATCCTCTGTCACGTGTGTCAGTCGTCCTCACGCAAGGGCGGCGGCGAGCCCTCGCATGTAGGACAGCGACTCGAGCATGCCCGACACCGGATCGTCAGCCTTGATCTCGTATTCGAGCGAGACGTGCCCGTTGAACTTCGTGCGCACGAGTTCCCTGAACACTCCCGCCACGTCGAGCACGCCACGGCCCACTTCGACCTGGCTCTCCCGATTGGTCGTGTCGGTGAGGTCCTTGATGTGCAGGTCGAGGAGCCGCGGTCCGGCCTGGCCGACGGCGGCCACGATGTCGGCACCGGCACGTACGGCATGACCGATGTCCATGCACACACCCAAGCGCGGGTCGCGGCCGTCGAGGCGCTTCAGGACGTCCGACGGCGCCGGCCACCACGGATCCTCGGTCCCGTGGTTGTGGATGGCGGCCTTGATGTCGTACGCCTTCACCATCTTCTCGAGCACGTCGAGGGTGTCGGGCGCGGGCGAGCAGACCACGAGGGGCATGCCGGCGGCCTTCGCGTACTCGAAGTCCTTGCGCATCGCCGCCTCGTCAGGCGTCTTCCAGGTGAGCGTCCCGCCGCCCATGATGGTGATGCCCGCGTCGCGGAATCGTTGAGCTCCCGCACGAATCTGCTCGGGTGTGTCGGTGCGGGCGAGATGGACGTCCTTGATGGTGACGTAGCCGACGTTGAGATCTTTCAGCGCCGCGATGGCCTTGTCCTGCGGGAACTTCCGGAGCGAGTACGACGCGACGCCAATCTTGAGCGGCAGCGGACGTCCGGCGGCAGCGGCGGCCGCGCGACCGACGGAGACCATCGACGTCAGCGGCAACGACAATGCGGCACCAGCGGCGTACAGCACCTGCCGACGAGAAAGATCCTTGACGAGGGACACGTAACGCCTCCTTACGGACTGTCGATGGCGGGGCGACCCACCCTTTCGGATGGCGAAGCATAGCCCGAATCTGCTATGCCGTGCCTCCTGACGACCGGTGCCGGTAGGATTGACGAGTTCGATGCCCTCCACGCGACTGCTCTCGTTCACGCTGATGGCGCTCACCGCCGCCAGCCTCGGTTCCGGCCTTCACGGACAGGCGCCCGCCGGTGCCGGCGTGGCATTCACTGACGTCACGACCGCCTCGGGCGTCAGCTTCCGTCATGTGACGGGCGCGTTCGGCCGCAAGTACCTGCCCGAGACGATGGGGTCGGGCGTGGCAGTGCTCGACTTCGACAACGATGGACGCCAGGATCTGTTCTTTGTGAACAGCACCTCGTGGCCGGGACAGCCCGCGGCGCGCAGCCTGCCGGCGCTCTACCGCAACGCCGGAAACGGCCGCTTCACCGACGTCACGCGCGCGGCGGGCCTTGCCACACGCATGTACGGCATGGGCGTCACGGCGGGCGACTACGACAACGACGGGTTCGTCGACCTCTTCGTGACGGGCGTCGGTGGCAATCGCCTCTACCGCAACACCGGCAAGGGTGCGTTCCAGGACGTGACTCAGAAGGCCGGGCTCACGCGCGCCGGCTTCTCCGCGAGCGCGGCGTGGCTCGACTACGACAGGGACGGGCGCCTCGATCTGTTCGTGACCAACTACGTGGAATGGACGGTCGCCACCGACCGACACTGCTCGCTCGACGGCAAGACGAAGTCCTACTGCACGCCGGAGGCCTACAAGGGCGCGACGCCATTCCTGTTCCGGAATCGCGGCAACGGGACGTTCGAGGACGTCACCACGAAGGCGGGCGTGCACGATCCGGCGAGCAAGGGTCTCGGCGTCGCCCTGATCGACTTCAACGCCGACGGCTGGATCGACATCCTGGTCGCCAACGACACGCAGCCCAATCGCCTGTATCGGAACACGGGCAAGGGTACGTTCGTGGACGAGGGCGTCGCGTCGGGCGTGGCGTTCAACGACGCGGGCGTCGCGCGCGCGGGCATGGGCATCGACGCGGCGGACTTCGACGGCACCGGCCGGCAGGGCGTGGTCATCGGCAACTTCTCGAACGAGATGCTGGCGCTCTATCGCAACGAGGGCGACGGACTGTTCGTGGACGAGGCGCCGGCGACCAGTCTCGGCCGCGACTCGCTGCTCACGCTGACGTTCGCGTGCTTCTTCGTGGACATCGACAACGACGGCCTGCTCGACATCTTCGCGGCCAACGGCCATGTCGCCGACGACATCGCCCGGGCGCAGTCGCGCGTGACGTACGCGCAGCCCGCCCACTTGTTCCGTAACATGGGGCGCACGCGCTTCCAGGATCTCGCACGCGCCATTCCCGCACTGGCGCAGCCGATCGTGGGCCGCGGCGCGGCGCACCTCGACATCTACAACGACGGCGACCAGGACCTCGTGATCACCACGAGCAACGGCCCGGCGCGCGTGCTGCGCAACGACTCCCGCGGCGGTCAGGCGCTGCGTCTGTCGCTCGTCGGCGGTCCGTCGAACCGATCGGCGATCGGCGCGGTGGTGCGCGTGACGGCTGGCGGCAGGACGCGCATGGCGATGGTCAAGACGGGCTCCAGTTACCTGTCGCAGAGCGAACTGCCCGTCACGTTCGGGCTCGGACCGGCCACGCGCGTCGAGCAGGTCGAAGTGCGGTGGCCAAACGGCGGCGTCGAACGACTCGGCGCGCAGCAGGCGGGCCAGACGCTCGTGGTCACCGAAGGACGCGGCATCACGGGGCGCGTCCCGTTCCGTCGCTGATGGCCCAATGACTCGAAGCCTCCTGTTCCTCGTTACCGCCGTCACGCTCGGCGTCGCGCTCGCTGCGCAGACGCAGGCACCGCCCCCCTCCGCCGATCGTCGCGAACGCACATGGCAGGCCAATAACCTCGGTGTGGCGTACCTCGAGCAGTTCGACTACGCGAAGGCGGCCGCGCAGTTCGACGCGGCCCTGGCCATCGACGCCGCGTTCACGCCCGCGCGCGTCAACCTCGCGATCGCGCGACTCTACGAACCCGATCTGCCGGCGGCGCTTGCCGCTGCCACTGCCGCCGCTGCCGACCCGACGGCGCCGCCGCACGCGGCGTTCGTGCTGGGACTCATCGCGCGCGCGGAGAACCGTGAGGCCGACGCGGTCGCCGCGTTCCGGCGCGTACTCGCCGCCGACCCCGACGATGTGGCGTCGCTCGTGCACGTGGGCCAGGTGCTCGTGCAGCAGCGCGAATATGCCGAGGCGGTACCACTCTTCACGCGCGCCGTGGCGCTCGAGCCGTACAACGTCTCCGCGCTCTACAACCTCGCCATCGCGCAGACACGCGCCGGACAGCGCGAAGCGAGTGCGGCGACGATGGCCCGATTCCAGGCCTTGCGCGAACACGGCTACGGCACGACGTACTCGAACACGTACCTCGAACAGGGGCGCTACGCGGAGGCGATCGTCTCGACGGGCGCGGAGGCCGACGTGCTGCCCGTCGCCGCGCCGCCGCTGCGTTACGCGACGACGTCGACGGGTGTGGCGTCGCCCGTACTCGCGATGGCCGCCGGCGACGTCGACGGGGATGGATTCAGCGAGGTGATCGTCGTGCGCGACGCCGGCCTCGAGATCCTCCGCACGTCGGCCGGCGCGGCACCCGCGCCCATCCGAGCCACGCCCTGGCCGGTGCCATCCACGCTCGGCGTACGCGGCATCGTCATCGCCGACATCGACAACGATGGCAGGGCCGATCTGCTGCTGCACGGTCGTGCCGGGGTGACCGTGTGGCGACAGAAGGGTGGTGCGTCGACCGACTTCGAAGACGTCACGGCATCGACCACCATCAGAACGACGCTCGACGTGCGTACCGTCGCGCTCGCTGACGTCGATCACGATGGTGACCTCGATCTCGTCCTCGGCGGCGCAACGCGTGACGCGGGCGCCGCGGCGCCGCTCGCGCTGTGGCGGAACAACGGTGACGGCACGTTCGCGGACATCACGACGTCGGCTCTGCCCGATCAAGGTGCCATCGTCGCCGCGGCGATCGTCCCCACCGACGTCGACCTGCGCCGAGACATCGATCTCGTCGTGCTGGGAGGGGACGGGCGCATCAGGTTGTGGCGCAACATGCGCGATGCGACGTTCAGCGAGGTCGGCGCGACGTTCGGTCTCGACGCACTGCCCGCCGCGCGCGCCATCGCCGTCGCGGACTTCACCAAGGACGGATTTCCCGACATCGCGATCGCCACGGCCGCCGGCGACGGTGTGATGGCCGTCGGCTCCGCGCGCAACACGTTCTCGTCGCGGCCTGTCGCAACGATGCCGCGCGGGACCGTCGCACTCCAGGCCGGCGACGTCGACAGCGACGGCCTGCTGGATCTCGTCGCCGTCACCACCGACGGTATCAGCCCGCTGCGCCAGCACGCCGCCGGCGCGTTCGAACCTGTCGCGCAGGAAGTGCTGGCAGGCGCGTCAGCTCTCGTCCTGCTGGATGCCGACAGATCCGGCACCCTCGATCTCCTCTCGCTGCGCGACACGACTCTCGCCCTGCACACATCGAGCGGCCCGAGCAGGGGCTTCCGCGTGACGACGAAAGGCCAGGTGAGCAATCGCAGCGGCGTGGGCGCGAAGGTGGAGATGCGCGCGGGCAGCCTGTGGCAGAAGGTCGAAACGACAGCGGCGTCACCTGCCGTGACGCCCGCCGATCTCCTCTTCGGTATCGGCGCGCGATCGGCCGTCGACGTGGTTCGCGTACTGTGGCCGTCGGGTGTGGTGCAGGCCGAGCCCATCACGCCAACCCTCACGACGGCTGGCGCTCTGACGGTCGTCGAACTCGATCGCAAGCCCTCGTCCTGTCCGTACCTGTTCACGTGGAATGGCGACGGGTTCGAGTTCATCACCGACTTCCTCGGCGGCGGCGAGATGGGTTACCAGGCGAGCCCCGGCGTGTACGCAACACCCGATCCCGAGGAGTTCGTGCGCATCAGGGGCGACCAGCTTCGCGCACGCGACGGACGCTTCGAACTGCGCGTGACCAACGAGCTCGAAGAGACGCTGTTTCTCGATCACCTGTCGCTCATCGCCGTGGACCACCCGGAAGGCACCGACGTCTTTCCGCTCGAGGGACTCGTGTCGGCGCCGCAGCCGGGACTTCGCATGGCCACCGTGCGCAATCCCCGCCCAGCCGTGCACATCGTCGACGCCGCGGGACGCGACGCCTCGTCCGAAGCTGCGCGCACGGACCGTCGCTACGTGGACGGCCTGCCGTTGCTGCCGATCCGCGGCTACGCGCAGCCACACGCCGTGACGATCGACCTCGGTGCCGCGACACCCGCGCAGGGCGCCGTGCTGCTCCTCACCGGCTGGACCGACTACGCCTTCTCCAGCGACAACATCGCCGCTGCGCAGGCCGGGCATGCCCTGCAGCCGCCCGCACTCCAGGTTCGCGATGGCAACGGCGAATGGACCACGACGATCGCCGAGATCGGCGTGCCCGTCGGTCGTCCGCAGACGATCGTCGTGGACCTGTCCGATCGGTTCCCGTCGGCGTCGCGCGAGGTCCGCATCACGACGAGCATGCGCGTGTACTGGGATCACATCGCAGTCGCGACGCGCGTGGCGGACGCCCGCGTCGTCACGACGCGCCTGCCCGCGGCTGCGGCCGACCTGCGATGGCGCGGCTTCTCCGCGATGGTGTCGGCGCAGGAACCCCTGACCTTCGACTACGCGCGCGTGACGCCCGACGCGCCGTGGAAGCAGATGCCGGGCCGGTATACGCGCGAAGGCGACGTGCGCGACCTGTTGTCGGCGGTCGACGATCGATTCGTGATCTCGCGGCCGGGCGATGAAGTGGCGCTGGCGTTCGCGGCCGATGGACTGCCGCCACTGCCCGCGGGATTGACGCGCACGTTCCTGCTGCACGGCGACGGATTCAGCCGTGAGATGGACATCAATTCGGCCAATCCCGACTCGGCGTGGCCGCTGCCCTCGCGTGGTCCCGTGCGTGCGTCGACGGCCCGCGTCGATGACCCCGACTGGATGGTGCAGCACAACACGCGCGTCGTCTCGCGCCAGGTGCCGCGCCTCGCCGGAGTGCCGCGATGACCGCGCGCCTGCGCTATGCGGTGGCCGCGTGTCAGACGGACCTCCCCAACCCGCGGACGCGCGACGAGATGCGCGCCAGCACGGATCGCATCGTCGCGCTCATCGACGCGGCCGTCGCCGGCAGCCAGCCCTTCCTTCCCGTGCGGCTCGTCGTGTTCCCTGAATTCGCGCACGCGGCGCCGGTCTATCCGCGCGTGGAGACGCTCGCCGAGAAGCTCGCCGTCTCGATCCCGAACGAGCACACGGATCGACTCGCCGAGCGGGCGCGCCGCCACGACATCTACATCCAGAGCGGCTCGATGCTGGAGGTCGACGCGCGCTGGCCCGGCGTGGTGTTCAACACGACGTGCCTCATCGGTCCGGGCGGTATCCTGACGCGCTATCGCAAGGTGAATCCGTGGATCCCCTTCGAGGTCCACGCGAGTCCGCACGACATCCCGGACTACGACGAGCCGCTCTTCCCCGTGGCAGACACGCCCATCGGCCGCCTCGGCTGCGCGATCTGCTACGACTGGCTGTTTCCCGAAGCCATCCGCCAACTGGCCGCCAACGGCGCCGAGGTGCTGATCCGCGTCTCCGCATACATGGATCCATGGGGTGCGACCGAGCCGATGAACTGGTGGACGCTCGTCAACCGCACGCGCGCGATCGAGAACATGGCGTACGTGGTAGCGGCCAATCAGGGCGCGAGCCTCGCGCACTATCCGCCGTATTCCTGGCCCGGCGGGAGCCAGGTGGTCGACTTCGACGGGCGCCTGCTTGCGGATGCCTCTCCGGGACCCGGTGAACGGATCGTGGTGGCGCCAATCGACATCGACGCACTGCGCCACGAGCGGGCCACGCGCATCGGACATCACATGCTGGCGCACCTGCGTTCGTCGGCCTATCCCGTGTACCGGCAGGACGGCTTCCCGCCCGCCGGCATCGCGTCACCGATCACCTACGCGTTGAACGAAGCCCGCACCCGCGGCAGGCGCGGGACGGTGTAGCCGCCGGATTTCATCCGGCGGACCATCATCACTGACTGCCGGACAAAGTCCGGCAGCTACATCGTGGTGAAGTCCGGCATCTATCCAGCCACGCGGTAGATCGTGTCGTCGGTGCAGACGGTCATCGCGCCGTCGAGGTGATCGAACGCGACGCCGATCAGGCCGGCGCCGCTCAGCACCGCGGTGCGCGTGCCATCGGCGTCGACGCGATAGACGAGGCTGTCGCCGGCCAGCGCATCGACGACGTGCAGGACTCCGTGCCGATCGAACGCGACGCCCTGTGGCCTGCCGAAGCCATCGAGCCAGCGCTCGACCGTGCCGTCGGGACTCACGCGATACAAGGCATCCGACGAACTGAGCGTCGGCGCAGACACGATGAGCACGTCATCGGGCGCCACCGCGAGATGGAACGCGGCAACGCTCGGCGGGATCGACGCGAGCACCGCGGGATGGCCGTCGCGATCGAGCCGATGGATGGTGCCAGACCGATCGCCCACCAGCAGGTGGCCGGTACTCGTGAACGCCAGGCCGAACGCGGCGCCAAGACCGTCGGCGAACTTCGTCGGCGTTCCTTCCGGCGACACGCGTGTGACGCTGCCTTCGAAGCGGTTCGACACGTAGAGTTCGCCATCGGGTCCGAACGCCAGCGACGTCGCGTTGCCGAGTCCCGCCGCGAAGGGTTCGCGCGCGCCATCCGCACTCACGCGGAACACGGACACGGGTGTCTGCTGCCCACGCTGACCGCTCAGCGTGGTGTAGAGACGTCCGTCGCCGTCGTACACGGGGCTGTCCACCTGGTGGACGCCGGTGGCGAGCACCGACCCGACGGTGACGTAGGGCGTCGATCCTTCGAGGCCCTCGATCGCGACCGGTTGGCGTCCACCGGGCACCTCTCCCGGCACGTCGACCACGAGCACGCGAGACGAGGCCCGCACGACGCGCACCGGTACGCTCCCGAGCGTCACGCCGGGCACGTGGCCGGGCCGCACGTCGAATCCCTGTCCCTTGACGATGAGACGGCCGCCAGGCACGACGGCCATGGGTTCGACTCGCTGAATCTCCGCACGCGCCATCCCAGCAGAATTCCAGAATCGAGCGAATCCCACAACCTCGTACGGCCGTCGTGCGGTCAGGGCCTGACGATGCGGCGGGCACCGGCGTAGCGATCGGACCAGTACGCGGCGTCGAGGCGATCGACGCGGACACGGCTGCGCGCGTTGGGCGCGTGGATGAAGGTGCCGTGCCCGGTGGCGATACCCACGTGCGAGATGCGACGGCCTTCCGTGCGGAAGAAGACGAGGTCGCCCGCCTCCAGGTCGCGCGACCGCAGCGAGCGCCCCGCGTCGAACTGCGACTCGGCCGTCCTCGGCAGGGCGATCCCTGCCTGCCGGTAGAGGTATTGCACGAAACCGCTGCAGTCGAATCCCGTCGGGTCGCCCCCGCCGGCACGGTACGCGACTCCGGTGTAGGTCCGTGCCTCGGCGGCAATGGTCGCCCCGCGCGCCGCGCTGCCAGGCGGCATGACGAGGGCGCGCGGCGCACCTGATGAGGCACACGCACCGGCGCTCGTCGCAAGCAGCAGTACGAGGGCGAGGCGTCGGAGGTCCACGAAGTCGCTATCGGGCACAGGGGCGCAACCCATTAGAGGCGGAGGGCTTACGGCCTGGGCGGGCGGGGCACGCCCGGGCTCCTATGGGAAGGGAGCGCGTGTCTTGACACTCCGAAACGGGCTCGGCCAGACTACGGGACAGTACCGTCGCAGCCGTCAGTAAACGCCGCCTATGGAGCAGACACTGCTTCTCAACGCGACGTGGGAACCTCTCAAGGTCGTCAACTGGCAGAAGGCACTCACGCTGTGGTGCCAGGGCAAGGTCGAGGTCGTGGCCAGTTACGACCGGGAAGTTCACTCCGTCTCGCTGAGTTTTCGCCTTCCGTCGGTCATCCGCCTGTTGAGGCGGATACGCATCAGGCGGGCCATCGATGATGTGCCCTTCTCGCGCGCGAACATCTACGCCCGCGATCATTGCACCTGCCAGTATTGCGGCGTGCGCCATTCGGCCGCCGACCTCACCTTCGATCACGTCGTGCCAGTTGCCCAGGGCGGTCGCAAGAACTGGGACAACATCGTCGCCGCGTGCGTGACGTGCAACCGGAGGAAGGGCGGACGCACGCCCGAGCAGGCCGGCATGACGCTCATCCGCACCCCGAAGCGGCCGTCGAAGGCGCCCGCAGTGCGCCTGACGATCGGCCTCCGCCACACGCCGGACAGCTGGCGCGACTACCTGTACTGGAACGTCGCCCTTGACGAAACGTAGGTCAGGACCGACGACCGGCAACCGATCACATCCTGCCTGCGCCTGCATTCCCGGCATTCGGCATCGCGACATTCCCGTGCCCGCCTACGCAGCGCACGTGGGGACGACGGGCTGCCGGGCGCGGCTGAAGTCGCGGACGACGAGGTCGGCGTCGGTGAACAGGGCGCGACCCGGCGGTTCTTTCAGCGGTTCGACCGGCACGGTGGGTTCCGTCGGCTGGTCCGCCAGCACGTCGACGTAGCGCTGCGGATACGACGCGTCCCTGAACGTCGTGCCGACAACCTGCCCGTGCCGTGCCACGAGGGTGGCGAAATCGTGCTGCACCACCTCCAACACGTCAGCGCATGGTGACGTATCGAGATAGGCTCGAACGAGATCCCGCACGTCGTCGAAGAACTGCGGCGGATGCGCGCGGTGATCGGCCGTGCCGTCTGGTCGCGTGAGGAGACGCAGGCCGCTCGCATCAGGCGCGATGTGATACAGCTCGTGAACCACCGTGTCGAGACGCCCCACCCACGGCGGCAACCCCGGATAGCGTTCGCGCTTGCGACGGCTCACCTGATCGGAGAAGCGCGGGAGCGCCACCGAAATCATGTAGTCGATGGGCGTGTCCTGTATCACTACGCGCGGTGAGCGCGTGACAAACCACGGAGACCGGCGCGTGAGTGCGCCGGTCTCGGCATCCGCCCAGTAGTAATACCCCGGCTCGCTCGCCGGCAGCGTGAGGCAATGACACGTCGCATTGGGCCCATCGGCACCCGACCGGCCACGCCGCGCGAAGACCAGCGTGCGCTCGGTCTGCACATGCGCCATCGCCGGCACGCGCGACACGATGTCGGCGACGAGCGTGGAAAGCGCGTGAGTGAAATGGAACATCGCTGTCAGCGAATCGGCCTGGCGGAACGCAACATGAAACACTTGCCCTGCCCGGCGGGTCAAGCGTCGGGTGTCGTCGGCGGCAACGGTCGAGGTTCCGTGCTGTCGGGCTGCGTGGCCTGAGGCGGCGCGACGTTCGCGTCTTCAGACGTGGCTGGCACGTCGGGAGTTTCCACGGCCGAGTCCGGCGCGGGCGCCGCGGGCGCCGCGGGCACCGTCGTCACGCTGTCGGTGGGCGGCACCGGCGCACCGCGCCTGCCCATGCGCGCGAGGATGAGTTGCTGACGACGACGCAGTCGCGGCGGCGGATCGGCCGGGCTGTAGCGGTTGGGATTGATGAGCGCACCGGCGAGCAGCGCCGCTTCTGACGCCGAGAGGCTCGCCGCCGACTTGCGAAAGTAGCGCCGGCTCGCCGCTTCGGCCCCCCACGTGCCGCCACCCCATTCGGCCACGTTGAGGTAGAGCTCGAGGATGCGCTGCTTGGTGAGCAGGCGCTCGAGCCTGTGCGTAATCATCAACTCACGCAACTTGCGCAGCGGATCCTGCGACGGCGGCAGGTAGAGGTTCTTCGCCAGTTGCTGCGTGATCGTCGAACCGCCCCTCACGATCTCGCCCTTGGCGAGGCTGGTCTCCAGCGACTCCATGATCGCGTCGAGCTCGATGCCATCGTGATTCCAGAATCCGCTGTCCTCGGCCGTCAGCACCGCACGCTTCAGCGTCTGGGCGATCCGGCCATACGGCACGAAACGGTAGTCGCGCGCGTCGGGCCGCCCCTCGGCGTGCGCCTGACGCGCGCGCATGCGCATGAATGCGGTGTCGGCGGGTGGCGCGCCGATGAGCGGCCGCACATCGGGCACCGTGAGCGCGAGATAGCCGAGAAAGAGGACGCCCGCGGCGATGGTGCCCGTGAGCCACTGCCCTGCCGTGCGCAGGGGAGATGACCGCTTCGGCGCGCGGGACGAACGGCGGCGGGGCGCGGCCATCGGCGTGACGAGCAGTATATGTCGCCCGCATCACGGGGTCCGGGGTGAGACGGGCACTCTCGTACAATTCCGCGGATGACCGCCCCGGCGCCCGTGCCTGAGGAGATCGCCCACGACGGGGTGACCAGCGCGATGCTCCGTCATCGCCGCGCGCTCTCCACGGGCGTACTGGTGGCACTCGCGGTGATGAGCCTGTGGGGGGTCGTGGCGCTCGTGCAGGCACGCACGAAGCCGACGCTGGGCCTCCAGATGAATCGCGAGCGTTCGACGATGCTCGGGCGGTCAGATCCATCCGCCTCAGTCGTCGTCAAGGCGGTGCGCGCCGGTGGCGCCGCCGCGTCCGCGGACATCAGGCCCGGAGATCGGGTCATCGCCGTCGACGGGATCGCGACGTCGGAGTCGCGCGACCTGATGGCCGTCCACGACAGGCTGCGCGTCGGCGACACCGTGACGTTCGACGTCGAACGCGCCGGCGTGCGGCTGACGCGACAGCTCACCGCGACGCCCGTCCTCGAGACACGCCGGCAGTGGTGGGGCGTCGCCCTGCGCCTGCTCGTGGTCTTCGCGCTGTTCCTGGGCATCCCCGCCGTGGTCTTCAAGTGGCGGCCCGACGACCCGCGTGCGCTGCTCTTCATGCTGTTCGGCTCGACGCTGGGCCTCTCGATGCTGAACTTCTCGGTGCCGGGCCTCAGCCAGCCGCCAGAGACGGTGATGCCGGTACCCGACGCGTTCACGCGCTTCAACCTGGCCTCGCTCGCGATCACGTACGCGTGCGGGCTGGTCATCAACCCGACGCTCCTGCACTTCCTCGCACTGTTCCCACAGCCACGCCTCGCACCGCGTACGCTCGGTCGCGTGCTGCGCCTGACGTACCTCGTGCCGACGCTGATGTGCTCGATCGCCGTGCCCGCGATCGTCGTCATCGCGCTGCAGGCGCTCGCCCGCCCGACGCGCCCCATCGTCGGATTCGCCGTGGCGGCCGTGGCAGGCGGCGCGGCGGTGGCAGTCTGGCGAGGACGTCTTCGCGGCCTGATGTGGCGAGACCGCCTGTTCGACCACGCGCAGTGGCTCGCGGCGGCGACATCGCTGGCCTACATCGCCGCCTTCACCGCGCTCGTCGTGGCCATCGGCATCCGGTGGCCCCAGGCGGCGGGCGTCGTCGTGGGTGCGCTGGTCGTCTGTGCCGTGCTCCTGTTCACGCTCGGGATCGGCGCGGCATACCCGGTCGCCTGCGGGATCGCGATGTGGCGATCGTGGCGGCACAGCTCGGAGGACGTGCGCCGGCAGATTCGCTGGCCGCTCGTGAGCGTGACGCTCGCGTTGGGCAGCGCGCTCGTGCTCGCGCTGCTCTCGCTGTCGCTCTCGTTCTCGTCGGGCTACGCGCCGCCGCCGTGGCTCTTCCCGCTGTTCGAGATCTCGACGTGGGTGGCGTACTCGGTGATCCCGCTCGCGTTCGCCGCCGCGGTACTGCGTTTCGGGTTGATGGACATCCGCTTCATCATCCGCCTGACGTTCTTCTACCTGCTGACGACGGCGAGCGTGTACGTGGGGATGGCCGCCATCGTGCTGTTCATCGCGACAACGCTCGGCGAAGCGCTGCACAGCAGCAGGATCGTGACGATCCTGATCACGCTGCTGGCGACATCGGCCCTCGAACCGCTCCGTCGACGCGTGCAGCGGCGTGTCGACAAGCACTTCTACCAGCGCACCCCTGACCCGGTCGGCGTCCTGGCGCGCCACCGACAGGAGCTGCGCTCGGTGTCGCGGCGCGATGATCTCGAACGGAGTCTCGTGCTCGCGCTGCAGGAGGCGATGCCGCACGCGCCCACGTACGTGTTCCGCCGGCGTGAGGATCAGTCGTCGTTTGTCACCGCTCATTCGCCGGATCCGACAGCGCGCGATGCGTTCGCCGTCCTTCCGTTCCTCACGCAGCGCGCGCCGGGCCTCATGGGGCCGACGATGCTCGCCGAGGTGTCGATGGGCGTCACGGAGGCGGAGACATGGGAGCAGTTCGGCATCGAGACGCTGCTGCCCGTGCGGCAGGGCGACGCGATCCCTGTCGTGCTCGGCCTCGGGCGCAAGCGGTCAGACGACTCGTGGCACGAGCGCGACATGGAAGTCCTGTCGTCGCTCGCGGCGCAGACGTCGATGGTACTGGCGGACATGGAAGCCCGCCAGCACGGTGCGTCGATGAAGGAAGCTTTCGACAACCAGCGCGCGCTGCTGCCGCAGCAGTTGCCGCAGCCTGACGCATGGTCGCTCGCCGGCGCGTGGCATCCCGCGCTCGCCGTGGGCGGCGACTACTACGACGCGTGGAGGCTGTCCGACGATGCGATCGCCGTGTGCGTGGCGGACGTGGCGGGCAAGGGTCTCGCGGCGTCGCTCGTCATGGCCAACCTGCAGGCTACGGTCAAGGCACTCGCGGGCCCCGACGTGAGTCCCGCCGATCTCTGCACCCGCGTCAACGAAACGCTTGCGTCAAACCTGCGCAGGGGACGCTTCGTCACGTTCTTCTATGGCGTGCTGCGGATCTCGACAGGGGATCTGCGATACGCCAACGCGGGTCACAATCCGCCGGTACTCGCCACCGAGGGTGTGGTGCACGAACTCGGGCTCGGCGACCCGGGTCTGGGCCTGTTGCGGCGTCACCACTACAGGGACGCGCACGTACGGCTCGGCAACGACGCGCGCCTGCTGCTGTACACCGACGGCGTCACCGACGGGCACAGTCCGGACGGCGAGGACTTCGGGATGGGGCGCCTGCTCGATCTCGTCGATCGCCCGCACACGAGCGCCGGGCAACTGCGCGACGACGTCCTGTCTGCCATCGCCGCCTGGACGCAGGGTCAGTTCGACGATGACGTCACGCTGCTGGCAGTGGTCGCCCGTCAGGGCCAGCCGGCCCACTTCCAGTCACAGAAGATCCGGCTTCCGTGATCTAGCGCTTCGACTTGCCGCCGAAGTACGACGGGATCACCATGCTCCGCATCGTCTGCAGGCCGGCGGGGGCGGTGAGCACCTTCGGGATCGAATTGACGGTGATCGCCGCTGTCGCGATGTCGCCATGGACGCCGCCGTCGATGCGCATCGTCAGGTCGGGCACGCCCTTCACGATCGTCGCGTCGTAGGACTTCGGCGCACCAAGGTACGCCTCCATGTGCAGCGTGATGCGCGCCTGTCCGTCCTTGTCGTAGCCCGTGCCCGTCTGCACGATGCCGGCGACCTGCCCCTTCTTCACCGTCAGAAACTGACTCGACGTCGTCTTGGTGGCGATCTTCGGGCCGATCACGTCGGTGATGGTCTCCAGCTTCCAGCCCATTGCGTCGGCGATCATCGCCACCGACTCGGTGAGCCCCACATGACGCACCGAGCCGCCCTTCACCTTCTCGGCGAACTGTTCCGGCGTGAGCCCGGCACCAATCTTCTGCTGGAAGGGCAACCGGCGAATCGACGCGTCCTGGATGCGCTCGACGCGAATCGCGTCAACGCGCTCGCACACGCCGGTGAGCGTGATCGGCAGTGCATCCATCGTGAAACCGGGATTGACGCCCGTGCCGAGCACCGCCACCTTTGCCTTGCGCGCGATCGCGTCGATCTTCTTCGCGAGGCGCGTGTTCGAGAACCACGGATACGCGAGCTCCTCGGTGGTCGACACGATGGGCAGCCCGCAGGCCGCCACGTCGGCGATCTGATCGGCGACCTTCGCGAGCGACGAGCTCGTGCAGAGCACCACCACGTCGGGCTTGCCCGCCCTGACCGCGGCACTCAGCTTCCCGTCCACCTTGACGCCGATCCTGCGGTCGAGACCAGCCACCTCTCCCACGTCCTTGCCGATCTTCGCCGGATCGAGATCGACGGCCCCGACGATCCTGAGGCCCTTCCGGGCCGCGCACATGCGAACTACACCAACGCCGATGGGACCGAGCCCCACATGCAGGATACGAATGGCCATGACCGGGAAGACTCCTGAGGGCGGCATCGGTGATTCCCGATGCGCGGAACCCGCAGATTATACTCGCGGACAATCGTGGAACTGCTCATCGGACTCGTCTTCCTGGGCGCCTCCCTCGCGGTGGCCTTCGTGCTGCCGATCCTGTCGTTCCTGCGATCCACGCGGGCGCTGCGCGACGCAGACGCGCTGGCCCGTGAGGTGCAGGTCCTGCGGGCGGAGGTCGCCGCGCTGCGCGCGGGCACGACGACGGCTGCCCCTCCCTCGCCGGCCGACATCGCGCCGGAACCCGTCTCGACTACCGCGGTCGGGCCGGGAGGGCCGACCCTACCTACCCCCGCCGTGGCCGACGATGCCATGGCGGAGGCAGCAGTGCCTCCCATCGCCGACTCCGCCACCGACTCCGTCGTCAACCACACTGCCGATTCCATCCCCGAGTACGCCGCCGTTGTCGAGGCCGAAGGAGTCGATGCGCCGGCGGCTGTCGCGGCAGGCCGCCCCATGGACGGCCTCGAAGAACGCATCGGGGCGCGCTGGCTCCTCTATGCCGGCATCGGGTCGCTGATCCTCGGCGTCTCGTACTTCATCAAGTTCGCATTCGACAACGGCTGGGTGAGCGAACCCTTACGCGTGGCGATCGGTCTCGCCGCCGGAGGCGCCCTCATCGGCGCCGGCCAGCGCTTCGTGCAGCGCGGACTCCGCTTCTTCGGACACACGCTCAGCGGCGGCGGACTCGTCGTGCTGTACGTGGCGATCTACGCGGCGCTGCACGCCTACGACCTGATCGGGCCATCGACGGCGTTCACCGCGATGGTCGCCGTCACCCTGCTCGGCCTGTGGCTGGCCGATCGCCATCGCGTGGAGGTGCTCGGTGCGCTGGCGCTCGTCGGCGGCTTCGTCACGCCGGCGCTCGTCGGAGGAGGCCAAGACCGGCAGATCGTGCTCTTCCTCTACGGCGCGCTGCTCCTTGCGGGTGCGCTGGCGATGGTGGTGCGATACGCGTGGGCCGGCGTCGCGGTCCTGGCCTATGGATGTTCCGTGCTGCTGTCGATCGCATGGGCTGCCGCGCACTATCGAGCCGACGCCGGGCTTCGCACGCTCCTGCTCATCACCATCCACCTCGTGCTGCTGGCCGGCATGGTCGTCGCGTTGCGCCGTCGGCGCGGGGCGTCGGCGCTCGCCGTCCCCGCGTCGTGGGTGCTGCTCACGGCGCCGCTGCTGTACCACGCCGCCGCCCTGTGGCTCATCGGACGCTCGCAGGGCATCTTCCTGGTCTACCTGCTCGTTGCCACGGTGGCCGGACTGTCGGTGTCCTATCACGCCGGCTGGCGGTGGGCGCGCACCATCCTGCTCGCGCTCGTCGCCATCCCGTTCATCGACTGGATGGGCAGCCTCATCGCGCCACGGTGGTACACCGCGGCGTTGGTGGCCGCGATCGCGCTGTACCTGCTGCACCTGGCCGGACAGTGGCGCGACCTCAGCGACGATGACCCCGCGCTGCCGGTCCCTGTCGCCGAGTTCGTCCACACACACGTCACGGGTGTCTTCCTGCCCGTCGCGTTGTATGCGTTTCTCGACGACCACGCGGCGTGGTGGAACGCGCCGATGCTGGCCGCCGTCGCGGGATGGAACCTCGGCGTGGCGTCGGTGGTCCGCGCGCGCATGCCGATCCTCGCGTGGCAGTTCGTCGCGCTGGGGGCGACGACCGGCGCGGTGGCCATCAGCGAGTGGTTCGATGGTCCCGTCGTGGCGATTGGTTGGGCACTCGAGGGCGTGGCCGTCGGCTACGCCGCATTGCGCTCGGGGAATCGATGGCTGGAAGGCGGCGCGCTGGCACTGCTCGGGCTGAGTGCGCTTCGCCTGCTCGAAGCGCTCGGCGCGTCGATGCCCGTGGGCACGTGGCCGATCGTCAACACCCGCACGCTCGCCACGGTCGTGGTCGTCGGCGCGATGGCATGGCTGGCCGCACGCGCCAGGGACATCCCCACGCTCTTCGGCGGACCGTGGGCGCGGCACACGCTGATCGTCGTCGCGAACATGCTGGCCATCGCGTGGGTCTCGGCCGAGATCATCCACGTGTTCGCCGAGCGCGCGCTCGCGGCAAGTACGGCCGATCTGCCGGCGGGCGCAGCACGCGCCGAGCTCGGTCAGCAGGTGGCGCTGTCGGTGGCGTGGGCCCTGTATGCCGTGGGTCTGGTGGCTGCCGGCTTCCGCAGCGGCTACGCGCCGGCGCGCTATCTCGCCATCGCGCTGTTCGGTCTCACCATCGTCAAGGTGATGACCAGGGACGTCGCGGAACTCGATCGCGTGTACCAGATGCTCAGCGTGCTTGGCGTTGGCGTGCTCCTCGTCTCGGCGTCGTACCTGTATCAGCGGATGACGAGAACGCCAGACGTTTGACACCTCCTGGCCGACGGGTCAGTATCGACGCACACATGTCGGAGTTCTCGTGGCCGGAGGCACGCATCCTCGCGGTCGACGACCAGGCGCAGAACGTCAACATCATCGAACGGCTGCTGCGCCGTGCGGGCTTCGAACACGTCTTCACGACAACGGATCCCCAACAGGCGCGGCCGCTCGTCGAGGAACTCAGGCCCGACGTGATCCTGCTCGACCTGCACATGCCGGCGCTCGACGGCTTCGCGGTACTCGATCAACTCGCACCGCTGCTCCCGCCTGACGGCTACCTGCCGATCGTCTTCATCACGGCAGACGCCGACTCGCACCTCAAGAAGCGCGCGCTCTCCATGGGCGCCAAGGACTTCGTCAACAAGCCGTTCGACGCCACCGAGATCGTCCTCCGCATCAGGAACCTGCTCGAAGCCCGCTACCTGTATCTCGCGCTGCAGGCGCAGAACGAGACGCTCGAAGTCCGCGTCCGCGAGCGCACGGAGGAACTCGAACAAGCCCAGCTCGAGATCCTGCACCGCCTCTCGCGCGCGGCCGACTTCCGCGACGACGACACGATGCAGCACACCGAGCGCGTGGGCCGGCTCTCGGCGGCGCTGGCACGCGAGCTCGGCATGGCGAAAGACGAGGTCCAGTTGCTGCGACGCGCGGCGCCGCTCCACGACCTCGGCAAGATCGCGATCCCCGACAGCATCCTCCTGAAAGGCGGCGGCCTCAGTGACGATGAGTTCGGGGAGATGAAGACGCACACGCGAATCGGTGCGCGCCTGCTGTCAGGCAGCACGCACCCGCTGCTGCAGATGGCCGAGCAGATCGCGCTCACGCATCACGAGCAATGGGACGGCTCGGGCTACCTCGAAGGCCTGCACGGCGAAGCCATTCCGCTCGTCAGCCGTATCGTGACGGTGGCTGACGTGTTCGACGCGCTGACGCACGCACGTCCGTACAAGCGGTCGTGGCCGCTCTCGGAAGCCCTCGACGAACTGAAACGACTGAGAGGGCGACAGTTCGATCCCGACGTCGTCAACGCCCTGCTCCGCATCGTCGAGCGCGGCGAGCTCACGCTCGACGGATTGCAGGGGGACGACTAGCTGTCGAGGTACTTCCCGACCTGCTCGGCGGCCTGACGCCCTTCGGCAATCGCCCACACGATCAGTGACGCGCCCCGGCGCGCGTCGCCGGCAACGAAGACGCCCGGGGCCGTCGTCTGGCGCGTGTGCGGGTCGGCCTTCACGCGTCCCGCGGCGTCGCACTCGACGCCGAGCTGATCGAACAGCGGCAGGCGCTCCGGTCCGGTGAATCCCATCGCGAGGAAGATCAGATCGACGTCCTCGCTGAACTCGGTCCCTGGCACGGGCTCGAACGCGAGCTGGCCGTTCTCCTTGCGGACCATCTCGACGCGCACGCCGTGCAGGCGCTTCAGCACGCCGTCCTCGCCTTCGAGGTGCGTCGTCATGATCGCGTACTCGCGATCGCCGCCTTCCTCGTGCGCCGCCGACACGCGGTAGATGTTCGGCCACTGCGGCCACGGATCGGCGGGGCTGCGGCTGTCGGGTGGACGCGGGGCGATCTCGAACTGGCGCACGCTTGCCGCGCCCTGACGGTGCGCGGTCCCGAGGCAGTCGGCACCGGTATCGCCACCGCCGAGGATGATCACGCGCTTGCCGCGCGCGTCGAGCGTCGCGTCGTGGACGACCTCGTCGCCGGCCACCACGCGGTTCTGCTGCTCCAGGTACGTCATCGCGCGGTGCACGCCGCGCAGGTCGGCACCAGGCACGGTGAGCGCGCGCGGCTGCGTCGCACCAACGGCCAGACACACGGCGTCGAAGTCCTGTCGCAGCTGCGCGCCCGTGAGCGAACCGCCCACATCGACGCTCGTCCTGAACTCAACGCCCTCGGCGGCCATCTGCGCGAGACGGCGATCGAGCAGCGCCTTGTCCATCTTGAAGTCTGGAATGCCGTACCGCAGCAGTCCGCCGATGCGATCGGCCCGCTCGAAGAGGACGACGTCGTGCCCCTGACGCGCGAGTTGCTGCGCCGCGGCAAGACCCGCCGGACCGGACCCGACAACGGCTACCTTCCTGCCCGTGCGGACCGATGCGGGTTCGGCGGTCACCCAGCCTTCCGAGAACGCGCGGTCGACAATCGTGACTTCGACCTGCTTGATCGTCACGGGCAGGTCGTTGATGCCGAGTACGCAGGCGGCTTCGCACGGCGCCGGACAGAGCCGCCCCGTGAACTCGGGAAAGTTGTTGGTCGCGTGCAGGCGGGCGGCAGCCTCGCGCCACCGCTCGCGGTAGACGAGATCGTTCCAGTCGGGAATCAGGTTGCCGAGCGGACACCCCTGATGACAGAACGGGATGCCGCAGTCCATGCAGCGACTCGCCTGGCCGCGCAGCGACTCGACGGGGAACGGCTGATAGACCTCCTGCCAGTCGTGGACGCGTTCCTCGACAGGACGCCGCGTCGGCGTTTGTCGCGTGAGCTCGAGAAACCCTGTCGCCTTGCCCATCAGACCGCCACTCCCTGCAGTTCGGCGCGCTGTGCCTCGAGCGCCTTCTTGTACTCGATCGGCATCACGCGCACGAACCGCGCGATCGTCTCCGGCCAGTCGGCGAGCAGCCGATCGGCCAGCGTGCTGTCGGTGACGGCGCGATGGCGCTCCAGCAACTCGTACACGTAACGCTCGTCGTCCTCGTCGAGCCCTTCGAGCAGCACCATCTCCTTGTTGCAGCGTTGCGCGAAGTCGCCGTCCTCGTCGAGCACGTAGGCCACGCCGCCGCTCATGCCGGCGGCGAAGTTGCGGCCCGTGCGCCCGAGCACCGCCACGCGGCCACCGGTCATGTACTCGCAGCCGTGATCGCCGACACCCTCGACCACCGCCACGGCGCCGCTGTTGCGGACCGCGAAACGCTCGCCGACGACACCCCTGATGAACGCCTCACCGCTCGTGGCACCGTAGAGCGCGACGTTGCCGGCAATCACGTTGCGCTCAGCCTTGAACGGCGCGTCGTGAGGCGGACGCACGATCACGCGCCCGCCCGACAATCCCTTGCCGACGTAGTCGTTGGCGTCGCCCTCGAGACGGAGCGTGATGCCGGCGGGCAGGAACGCACCGAAGCTCTGCCCCGCGGATCCGGTGAACGACAGGTCGATGGTGTCGTGCGCGAGGCCCTGACCGCCGTATCGCCGGCTCACTTCGCTGCCGAGCATCGTGCCCACCGACCGATCGACGTTGCGGATCGGCAGCGCCGCCGTCACCTTCTCGCGCCGGTCCAGCGCGGGCTCCGCGAGCGCGATGAGCTGCGCGTCGAGCACCGACGCCAGGTCCACGTCCTGCGGCACCGTGCGGTGCAGGACGGGCGCAGGCGCGCCCTCGACGGCCGACACGTGCGACGTGTCGAGGATGCGCGAGAAGTCGAGGCCACGCGCCTTCCAGTGATCCACGGCGGGACGCACGTCGATCAGGTCGGCGCGACCGATCATCTCCTGGAGCGTGCGGAAGCCGAGCTGCGCCATCGTCTCGCGCACTTCCTGCGCGATGAAGTGGAAGAAGTTGACGACGTGATCGGCCTGCCCGGTGAACTTCGCGCGCAGCGCCGGGTTCTGCGTGGCGATGCCGACGGGACACGTGTCGAGATGACAGACGCGCATCATCACGCAGCCCATCACCACGAGCGGTGCGGTCGAGAAGCCGAACTCCTCGGCACCGAGCAGCGCGCCGATGACCACGTCGCGACCTGTCTTCAACTGGCCGTCCACCTGCACGGTCACGCGATCGCGCAACCTGTTGCCGACGAGCGTCTGCTGCGTCTCGGCCAGACCGAGTTCCCACGGGACGCCCGCGTGCTTGAGCGAGGTCAGCGGACTGGCGCCCGTGCCGCCGTCGTGACCGCTGATGAGCACCACGTCGCTCTTGGCCTTGGCCACCCCGGCCGCCACCGTGCCGACGCCGACCTCCGACACCAGCTTCACGCTGATGCGCGCGCGCGGGTTGGCGTTGCGCAGGTCGTAGATCAGCTGCGCGAGGTCTTCGATCGAGTAGATGTCGTGGTGCGGCGGCGGGCTGATGAGCCCCACGCCCGGCGTGGAGTGCCGCACCTTGGCGACCCACGGGTACACCTTGTTGCCGGGCAGTTGACCGCCCTCGCCGGGCTTGGCGCCCTGCGCCATCTTGATCTGCAATTCGTCGGCGTTGACCAGGTAGTGGCTCGTGACGCCGAAGCGACCGGACGCGACCTGCTTGATGGCGCTGCGCCGGAAGTCGCCGTTGGCATCCGGCGTGAAACGCCGCGGGTCCTCGCCGCCTTCGCCGCTGTTGCTCCGGCCGCCAAGGCGGTTCATCGCGATCGCGAGCGTCTCGTGCGCTTCGGCGCTGATCGAGCCGAAGCTCATCGCACCGCTGGCGAAGCGCTTGACGATCGACTCGACAGGCTCGACCTCGTCGATCGGCACAGCGGGCCGTGTGCCCGTACGCAACGTGAACAGGCCGCGCAACGTCGCCTGCTCGCGCGTCTGGTCGTCGACGGCTCTCGTGTACTCGCGGAAGATGTCGTACCGCTTCGTGCGCGTGGCGTGCTGCAGCTTGAACACCGTCTCCGGGTTGAAGAGGTGCAGTTCGCCATCGCGACGCCACTGGTACTGCCCGCCGGGCACCAGCTCGCGGTCCACCTGCGGCGCCGGTGCGTAGGCGCGCGCGTGATTGCGCAGCGCCTCCTCGGCGACCTCGGTGATGCCGATGCCGCCGATGCGCGAGGGCGTGTTGGTGAAGTAGCGTGCGACCAGGTCCTTGGACAGCCCCACGGCCTCGAAGATCTGTGCCCCGCGATAGCTGGCCACCGTGCTGATGCCCATCTTGGACATCACCTTGACCACGCCCTTCTCCACCGCCTTCAGGTACTTGCTCCGGAGCGCGGCGTCGTCCACCGTCGGCTCGACGAGGCCCATCTCCTTCAACTGCGGCAGCGATTCGAGCGCGAGCCACGGGTTGATGGCGCTCGCACCGTAGCCGATCAACGTGGCGTAGTGGTGGACCTCACGCGCGTCCGCGGTCTCGACGATGAGCGTGACGTGCGTGCGCGTGCGCTCGCGCACGAGATGGTTCTGCAGGCCCGCGACCGCGAGCAGCGCCGGGATGGGGCACTTCTTCGCGGTGACGGCGCGGTCCGACAGCACCAGCACCTTGGCGCCGCCGGCGATGGCCGTGTCTGCCTTCGCGAACATCGCCTTGAGCGCAGGCTCCATGCCTCCTGGCCCGTCGGCCACGGGGAACACCATGTCCAGCACGGTGACGTAGAACGGCTGATCGTCGCGCGAGGTGGGCAGCAGGCGGCCGGCACGGTCGTACCGCTGCAGCGCCTTGAAGCGCGCCATCTGCGAATTGTCGAGGAACGGGCTGTCGCAGAGGATCATCCGGCAGCTCTCGGGCTGCGGATCGAGCAGGTTGCGTTCAGGCCCGATGGCCGTGCCGACCGACGTCACGAGCTTCTCGCGGATCGCGTCGAGCGGCGGATTGGTGACCTGCGCGAAGAGCTGCTGGAAGTAGTCGGGCAGCGGGCGCGACTTGTGGCTCAGCACCGCGAGCGCCGCGTCGTTGCCCATCGAGCCGAGGCCTTCCTCGCCCTTGGTCGCCATCGGCGCCATGAGGATCTTCAGGTCCTCCTGGGTGTAGCCGAAGGCGTGCTGCAAGGTGCGTAGCGCCTCGCCCGTCTGCGGCGCGGGCGTGTCTGCCGGCTGCAGCGCCTCGAGCGGGGTGAGGTGCTGGCTCACCCACTCCTGATAGGGCTTCTCCGTGGCGATGCGCTGCTTGATCTCCTCGTCCGAGACGATGCGGCCCTCGGCGAGATCGACGAGGAACATCTTGCCCGGGTGCAGGCGCCCCTTCTCGATCACCCGCGCCGACGGCACGTCGAGCACGCCCACCTCCGACGCGAGGATCACGTAGTCGTCGTCGGTCACCCAGTACCGCGCCGGTCGCAGGCCGTTGCGATCGAGCACCGCGCCGATCTGCACGCCGTCGGTGAACGTCACGCAGGCGGGACCGTCCCATGGCTCGACGAGACAGGAGTGATACGCGTAGAACGCCTTCTTCTCCGCGCTCATCGTGTCGTGGTGCTCCCACGCTTCGGGCACCAGCATCATCACCGCGTGCGGCAACGAGCGGCCGCCCTGCACGAGCAGTTCGAGCACGCTGTCGAGGCAGGCCGAGTCGCTCAGCCCCTCGCGGACGATGGGGAGGATCTTCGGGAGGTCGTCGCCGAAGAGCGGCGAGGCGAGGCGCGCCTCGCGCGCGCGCATCCAGTTGATGTTGCCGCGCAGCGTGTTGATCTCGCCGTTGTGCGCCACCATGTGGTACGGGTGCGCGAGTTCCCAGCTCGGGAACGTGTTGGTGCTGAAGCGCGAGTGGAACAGCGCCAGCGCGCTCGTGGTGAGCGGGTCGGAGAGATCGGGGAAGTACTCGCGCACCTGCGGCGGCGTGAGCATCCCCTTGTAGGTGAGCGTGCGCGTCGACAGGCTCGGCACGTGGAAGTACTTCGTATCGTCGATCCCGCTCGTGCGGATCGTCGTCTGGAAGCGCTTCCTGATGACGTACAGCTTGCGTTCGAACGTGGCAGGGTCGGGGGTGTCTGGGCCGGGGGCCAGGAACACGTGGTCCATCACCGGCTCGACAGAGCGCGCGGTGTTGCCGAGCGTCCTGTTGTCGGTGGGCACACGCCGCCAGCCGAGGAGCACCTGTCCCTCCTGGCGAGCCACCATCGCGAAGATCAGTCTGGCGAGCGCGGCGGCCTGCGGATCCGGCGACAGGAACACGAGACCGATGGCGTACTGCCCGGCCGGCGGCAGCATCGCCAGCGGCGTGCCCTCGTCTGGCGAGACGATCGCTCCGGCGGCACACTCGCGCGCGAACAGGGCGTGCGGGATCTGGATGAGGATGCCAGCGCCGTCGCCGGTGTTGTGCTCGGCGCCCGTTGCGCCGCGGTGCTCCATCCGCTCGAGCGCGCGGAGGGCCCTGTCGACCAGGTCGTGCGAGGGCGTTCCGCGCAACTGGGCGAGGAAACCGACGCCGCAGGCGTCGTGCTCGAAAGACGGGTCGTACAGGCCGCGTTGCGGCTTCAGGGCCAACTGCGTGTTGTCCATTGGGGCACCCCGCTCACCGGAGTCCGGACGGGCACACCTTCCCGTCCGGCGTAGGGACACCCCTCGTGGATGCCCGCTGGTGAAGCGTGCAGGAAGTGTATGCCATTGCCTCGTAGCATGCGTCTGACGCATGGATGAAATGCGGTGAAGCCGGGCACCGGTGGCCGTTTCCGGCGTTGCGGTACCATCCGCGTGGCAGGACGCAGTCCTCATATCTCGGCGCCCGTGGGCCGGCGCGAAGGATTTCCGATGCTCCGTTCGACCTACGACGTCATCATCGCCGGCGGAGGACTCGCCGGTCTCTGTCTCGCGCGCCAGCTCCGTCAGGAGCACCCGGACATCACCATCCTCGTCGCGGAGCGGAAGAAGCATCCCGTCCCCGAAGCCGCGCACAAGGTCGGCGAGTCGAGCGTCGAAGTCGGGGCGCACTACTTCTCGAAAGTCCTCGGCCTGGACGAGCATCTCCGCGACCGGCAGATGTACAAGCTGGGCCTGCGCTACTTCTTCACGGAGGGCGAGAACCGGGATGTCGCCACGCGCGTCGAGCTCGGCCCGAAGACCTTCCCGCGCGTACCGTCGTTCCAGCTCGATCGCGGCCGCTTCGAGAACTTCCTGCTCGAGGACGACCGCCGCCTGGGCGTCGACGTCCTCGACGGCTGCAAGGTCTCGTCGGTCGAGTTCGGCAACCCGCACCACCGCGTGGAGGTCGACGTCGACGGGCGGACGCACGCGTTCAGCGGCCGCTGGATCGTCGACGGCACCGGCCGCGCCGGCCTCCTGAAGCGCAAGCTCGGACTCGCGCGTCCCGCGTCACACAACGCCAACTCGGTGTGGTTCCGGATGGGCAGCCGCATCAGCATCGACGACTGGTCGTCGAGCGCCGCGTGGCAGGGCTGGATGCCGGCGCGCGAGCGCTGGATGAGCACGGTGCACCTGATGGGCAAGGGCTACTGGACGTGGCTCATCCCCCTCGCCTCGGGCAGTCACAGCATCGGTATCGTGGCCGACGAGGCGCTGCACCCGTACGCGACGATGAACAGGTTCGATCGCGCGATGCAGTGGCTGCACACGCACGAACCGCAATGCGCCGAGGTGCTCGAGGCGCACCGCGGCGAACTCGACGACTTCCTCGGCCTGCAGCACTTCGCGCACTCGTGCGCACAGGTGTGCTCCGCCGATCGCTGGGCGCTCATCGGCGAAGCCGGCGTCTTCACCGATCCCTTCTACTCGCCGGGCTCCGACTTCATCTCCATCTCGAACGACATCGCCGCCGAGCTCATCGCGCGCGACAGGCGGGGCGACGACGTCGCCGAGGCCGCGACGTTCCTCAACCGGATGTACCTGCTGCTGTTCCAGGCCTTCCACAAGCTGTACGACGGCCAGTACCCGATGATGGGCCACGCGCAGGCGATGACGGTGAAGGTGGCGTGGGACAACGCGTGCTACTGGGCGATCTCCGCGCCGCTCTACTTCCGCCGCAAGTACCGCGACGTGGCCTGCATGCGCCAGCTCGAGGGGCTGCTCACGCGCTTCTTCTACCTGCACGCGCGCATGCAGCACACGCTGCGGACATGGAGCGAGACCGACACGGCCAGCTACGGCTACGCGCAGATGTCGCTGCTCGACATGCCGTACCTGAAGCGGCTGCAGGGGCAGCTCGATGACGAGCTGGACGATGCCGCGCTCACGCAGCGGCTGCAGGACAACTTCGTCGAACTGGAACGCTACGCGGACGTGATTCGTCAGATGGCTGCGGGCACGCGTATCGACGCCAACGCCGGCGGCTTCGAGCACGCCAACATCTTCCAGCTTCCGAGAACGACGGTGGCTGTATAGGGCAATGCCCTCGGCATTACAATGTTCCCGCTACGGAGGCAACTGAACGATGGGGATCTTCGACTTCATCAAGGGACAGCTGCTCGAGGTCATCGAGTGGACCGACGACTCTCGCGACACCATCTCGTTCCGGTTCCCGGACGATGACAAGGCGATCAAGAACGGCGCACAGCTGATCGTCCGCGAATCGCAGGCGGCGCAGTTTGTCTACCTGGGTGAGTTCGGCGACACGTTCGGGCCCGGCAAGCACCGGCTCACCACGGACAACATCCCCGTCCTCACGAAGCTGCAGTCGTGGAAGTACGGGTTCGAGTCGCCCTTCAAGGTCGACATCTACTTCGTCAACACGCGCCTGTTCACGGGCAACAAGTGGGGGACCAGCAACCCCATCATGCTCCGCGACAAGGACTTCGGCATTGTCAGGGCGCGGGCGTTCGGGACGTACGACTTCAAGGTCACCGACACGAAGCTGTTCCTGAAGGAAGTGGCGGGCTCGGACCACAACTTCAGGCTCGACGAGTTCGCCGACACGATGCGGTCGCGCGTGGTCAGCATCTTCAGCGACGCGCTCGCGACGTCGGCGGTGCCCGTGCTCGACGTGGCCACGCGCTACAGCGAGCTCGGCGAGGCGCTGCTGCCGCTCATCAACCCGCTCATCAGCGCGAAGTACGGCATCGAGATCCCGTCGTTCATCGTCGAGAACGTGTCGGTGCCGCCCGAGGTGGAAGAGGCGATCGACAAGCGATCGAGCATGGCGGCGATCGGCAACCTCAACGACTTCGTGAAGTACCAGATGGCCAAGGGCTTCGAGTCTGGTGGCGGCGCCGGCGCCGCCGGCATGGCGTCGGAACTGGCCGTGGGCTTCGGCATCGCGCAGCAGATGATGCAGCAGGGACTCGGTGGTGCACCGTCGACACCGGCGGTGGCGGGTGGTGCGGTGGGTGCCGCTGCCGCCGGTGCCGCCGCGGCGCTGCCGACGGTGGACCTGCTCGGCGTGGCCGACGTGGCCACGGTCCTCGGAGTGGGCGAAGCCGACGTGCTCGCGGTCATCGAGTCGGGCGAGTTGAAGGCCAAGAAGATCGGCAGCACGTACCGCATCACGAAGGCGGCGCTCGACTCGTACCTGGCCAGCTGATCTCCGGATCCGCCGCACCACGATCTGCAACGGCCGGGCGTTTCGTCCGGCCGTTGCTCGTCTCGGAGACACTCGTCCGTGTCCACGTCCCAGCCACCCATCCCGCCCGACAACATCACGGCGCTCCAGAAGCACCTGTGCGTGGCGTGCGGCGCGCAGGCGGTGTGGAACGCCGCCCGGCAGCGGCTGGTCTGTCCGTTCTGCGGCACCGAGTCCGCGTACCAGTTCACGGAAGGCGGCGGCCCGATCGCGGAGCTCGATCTCGAGCGCGTGCTCCGCGACACGGGCGCCGAGCATCGCGGCTGGCAAGCCGAGACGCGCAGCGTGCAGTGCCGGAGTTGCAAGGCGGTGATGGTGTACGACGCCGCGCGCGTCGGCCAGAACTGCGAGTTCTGCGGGTCGCCGGCGCTGGTGGACTACGCGGCGATCGCGCCTCCGATCACGCCGTCGAGTCTGCTGCCGTTCCGCGTGAGCGAAGCGCAGGTGCGCGAAACGGTGCGCCACTGGTTCTCGAGCAAGTGGCTCGCCCCCAACGCGTTCAAGCGCAAGGCGCTCGTGGATACGCTGCACGGCCTGTACATCCCGTACTGGACGTTCGACGCGCGCGTGCACTGTCGGTGGCAGGCCGAAGCAGGCAGGTACTACTACGAGCGTCAGGGCAACAACAACGTGCGCCGCGTCAAGTGGTCGCACGCGGCAGGCGTGGTCGATCACTTCTTCGACGATCTGCTGATCCCCGGCACGCGCGGGGTCGAGCGCGGCCTGCTCGCGCAGATCGAGCCCTTTCCCACGCAGGAGCTCGTGCCGTACGACACGGCCTACCTGTCGGGTCACGTCGTCGAGCAGTACCAGGTGCCGCTCGGCGACGCGGCGGAGTCCGGTCAGGATCGGATGTACGCCCGCGTGCGCGAGATGTGCATCGCCGCCATCCCCGGCGACACCTACCAGAACCTGCGCCTGGCGCCCGTCTGGAGCGACCGCACGTTCAAGCACGTGCTCGTCCCGGTGTACGTGATGACTTACATGTACGGACGTACCCCGTACCAGCTCGTGGTCAACGCCTCCAACGGCCGCATGGGCGGCACCTACCCCGTGAGCTGGGTCAAGGTGGCGCTGATCATCATCGGCGTCCTGATCCTGCTGGCGATCCTGAATCGCTGAGGCGACCTCACGAATCGGCGCCGGGACTCAGATGGAGGCCAGGGGCTTCACTTCAGCTGGCTCGGAGGCGGGTTCTACGTTGCCGCCGGACGGCGTGCGCGCGATCGTGTGCGGCGCGGCGAGCCGAGCCGCTCGATCAACAGGTCCACCGCCGCGTCGCGAACGGCACTGGCATGGGTGGCGATCACCAGCCGACGCGTGACGATCGGCCGGCCATGGTCCAGGGGCCTCGCCCCATCTTCGGCCTGGGCGGTGGGCAGGACCGTGAAGCCGGCTCCGAGGCGGACCATCTCGCGGAGCACGTCCGGTTGGTGACTCTCGGCAACCACATCCATCGGAGCACCGAGCTTGCGCAGCTGCGCCGCGACAAGGTTCCGCGTATGCGACCCGGCGGGAAACAGCACCCACGGTCCCCACGTCGCTGGCGGCCCGAGGGGGCGCCCCGGCGGGCCGTACACGGCGAGCGCTTCGGTCAACAGCGGCTGGATCAGAAACTGCGGCGACGCATGCGGGGGCGCAACGCAGACCGCAACGTCGAGGTGTCCGGCCGCCAGCAGCTTGAGCAGCGCTGCCGACGGCGCGATCCGCAGGTGCAGCTCGACGTCGACGTGCGCAGCCCGGAATGCCTGCAGTTGGTCGGGGAAGTGGACGACCGCGGCGACATCGATCATCCCCAGCCGGACGCGTCCAGCCGCGCCGCGTTTGAGGCGGTCGGCCCATTGCGCGAGCGTGGTCGTCAGGCCGAGGACCTGGCGCGCATGCGCCACCACCGGAGCCGACGACGGACGCAGTCGTCGCCGGCGGGTATCGCGGTCGAAGAGCGTGATGCCGATCCGCTTCTCGAGTTCGGCGAGCCCCTGGGAAAGCGCCGAGGGACTGACGCCGACCATCGCGGCGGCCCTGGCCCATGTCGGCGCCTCGTCGACGGCAATCAGGTACTCGAGCTGGCGAATCGTCAGGTCGGGCAACTGTGGCATCGCTGCAGCATAGTTTAGCAATGCTTCACGAACTATACATATGATGAAGCGCTACTTATTGTCGTCAACATGCCTCCACGCTCCATCGCCCCCGCGACCGGCACGCTCGGTATCCTCCTGCCCGGAATGGGCGCCGTCGCTTCCACGTTCATCGCAGGCGTCCTCGCGGCCCGCAAGGGCCTGAAGCCGCCGATTGGATCGCTGACGCAGATGGCGCACATCCGCCTCGGCACTCGCGAGGGCGGTCGCAACCCCCGGATCGCCGACGTCGTCCCGTTGGCCGGACTCGACGACATCGTGTTCGGCGGCTGGGATCCGCTCACGGTCAACGCGCTCGAAGCGTGTCGGACCTCGGGCGTGCTCGACGAGTCCGATCTGGCGCCCATCGCCGCCGACCTGCAAGCCATCGTGCCGATGCCGGCCGTTTTCGACAAGCGATGGGTGTCGCGGCTGGACGGCGTCCGCGTCAAGACGCAGGCATCGAAGTGGGCCCAGGCGCAGGCGCTCGTCGACGACATCGCCGCCTTCAAGGCCGAACACGGCTGCAGCCGCATGGTCATGGTGTGGTGCGGTTCCACCGAGGCCTATCAGGAGGCGTCGGCGGTGCATCAGACGCTGGCGTCGTTCGAGCAGGGCCTCGAGGACGGCGACGCCAACATCTCACCCAGTCAGATCTACGCGTACGCAGCGCTGCGCAGCGGCGTGCCGTATGCCAACGGCGCCCCCAATCTGTCGGTGGATCTGCCGTGCATGATCGAGGCTGCGCGCGTCTACGGCGTGCCGATGGCCGGCAAGGACTTCAAGACCGGGCAGACGTGGATGAAGACCCTTCTGGCGCCTGGCATCAAGGCTCGCATGCTGGGTTTGCGTGGCTGGTACTCGACCAACATCCTCGGCAACCGGGACGGCGAGGTCCTGGACGCCCCGGAGAACTTCAAGGCGAAGGAGGTGTCCAAGCTTGGCGTGCTCGACAGCATCCTGCAGCCCTCGGTCTACCCGGACCTGTATGGCCAACTCGATCACGTCGTCCGCATCAACTACTATCCGCCGCGCGGCGACAACAAGGAGGGCTGGGACAACATCGACATCTTCGGCTGGCTCGGCTATCCGATGCAGATCAAGGTCGACTTCCTGTGTCGCGACTCGATCCTGGCGGCGCCCATCGTCCTCGATCTCGCGTTACTGCTCGACCTCGCGCAGCGCGCGGGAGCGTCCGGCGTGCAGGAGTGGCTCAGCTTCTACCTGAAGTCACCGCAGGCAGCCGGCGCGGCGCCCGCCGAGCACGATCTGTTCATCCAGCAGACCAAACTGAAGAACACGTTGCGCGAGTGGATGGGCGAGGCTCCGGTCACGCACTCGGAGGCCGGATGACCACGCGCGGTTGCCGCAGGGCCTGACCGTCCAACGGCCGTGCGCGTCGCGGGCACGGGCGGTCCGGCGGCCGGCCCGGCTCGCATTCGGCACTCGGCACTCGGCATTCGGCATTCGGCATTCATCATGCGCGCCGCAGCACGAGCGCGGAGTCGTTGCCGCCGAACGCGAGCGACGTGGACACGGCGCACGGCACGGCGACCTCGCGCGGCTCGTTGGCCACGAGATCCACCGCGCAGTCGGGGTCCGGCGTCGCGTGGTTGATGGTCGGCGGAATGACGCCCCTGTCGATGGTCATCGCCAGGGCCGCGGCCTCCATGGCACCGGCGGCGCCGAGGCAGTGGCCGATCATCGCCTTCAATGACGTCACCGGGAGGGAGGATGTTCGATCGCCGAAGACCACGCGCACGCCACGGGCCTCGGCCTTGTCGTTCTGCGGCGTCGCCGTGCCGTGCGTGTTCACGTGCGTCACGTCTGCCGCATCGACCGCCGCATCGGCGAGCGCGGCCCTGATGGTCGAGGCAATCGCACGGCCCTCTGGCTCGGGAGCCGTCGGGTGATGGGCCTCGCAGGTGAATGCGTAACCCGCGAGTTCCGCGTAGACGTGCGCGCCGCGGTGACGCGCTCGATGCCAGTCCTCGAGCACGAGGATGGCGGCGCCCTCGCCGATGTTCATGCCCTGGCGGCCCGCGTCGAACGGACGGCACGGCTGGGGATCCATCAACCGGAGCGCGTTGAATCCCGCGAACGTCAACCGCGACAGCGCGTCTGTGCCACCCGCCAGCACGGCGTCGGCACGTCCGCGCCTGATCGCGTCGACGGCCTGGCCGATGGCGATCGTGCTCGACGAGCACGCGGCCATCAGGCACGAGCGAACGCCCTCGATGCCGAAGTACGCGGCGATGACGTCGACGGGCGTGCTCGAGAAGTGTCCGTGAATCCAGGTGGGCCGCGCGTGGTCGATGCCCTTGCGGCGCATGTCGAAGTAGTACGACTCGTTGCGCACGAGGTCGCCGGTGCCGGCCCCCAGCATCACGCCGATGCGCGTGCGGTCCACACGTCCATCGAGCAGGCCCGCATCGTCCAGCGCGTCCTGCGCGGCCACCACGCCCATCATGTCGCTGCGTGACCATCGCCGGCGCTGATACGGCGTGAACCGCGCCTGTACGTCCGACAGATCCACCTCCGCCGCGATGCGACTGCGGTATCCCTCCGTGTCGAACAGCGAGACAGGGCCGATGCCGCAATGGCCGGCAAGCATGTGGTCCCACACGGCCTGCCGCTGCGTTCCCAGCGCGCAGATCATCCCGATGCCCGTGATGGCCACTCTCGTGTCTGACATGTCCGTCAAGCGTTTCACAAGGCCGTCGATCAGTCGAGCGGCTTCATCAGCATGAGCTGGAACGTCGTCGAACCGAGGCCGTCGTAGCGGCGCGGCAGGAAGCTGTGGCCGATCTCGCCGCGCAGGAACGCGACGCGACGCGGGATGCGCACGTTGAACGCCACGCCCACGCCCGTGAGCGGCTCCCAGGGCACCGCCGCGAGCCCCGTGAGCCCACCACCGCGCGTGCGCCCCCACGCCCGATCGACGAACAGGTCCACGCGGTACTGATCGAGCAGGTTGAACGAATACTGCCCGCGCGCCATCGCGAGCTCGCCATACCGCACGCCCGCCGACGGCACGCCATGGATCTTCGTGTCGTCGAACAACCCGAACTGGTACTGGCTGAAGCGATCGAGATCGCGCCCGCCGAACCACGCGCCATTGACGATGAGCTTGCTGAAGGGACCGAGGTAGAACACCTTGGTGGCCGTTGCCTGGTACTTCACGTACGTCGGCGACGTCTGCACGGGCGCCTCCGGCTCGCCCCACGGCCGCCACGACGCGCGGCGCCACCACGTGCCGTTGGCCGTCACCGCGTAGCCGCCGCGACGGTACTCGTACAAGAGGCCCGCGCCGTTGGTGACGGTGCTCGTCGGCGTGACGTACCCGTCGGCCGTCGTGCTGTCTCGCACGTAGCCGTCGAAGCGGAAGAGATACTGACCCGATACGCGCTGGTACGTCGTCGCCTGCCAGCCGAGATTGAGTCCCGTCGAGAGCGGCCACGTGAGCAGGCTCTCCTCCTTGCGCTCGCCTCCGTTCGTGAAGAGGCGATCTGTCGACGGCGGTGCCATCGCGAAGAAGTCGATCGACGCGTCGATGCGATTGGCGATGGCCTTCGGCCGCTGGATGTTCCCCGCCGCGAGCACGCCCGCGAAGAGCACGGCCACCTGCGTGTCGGGCCGCCCGCGGAAGCGGAAGTTCAGGTAGTTGATACCGCCGATGGGTAGCGGAAACCTGAAGCCGGGGTCCACCGTGACGCCAAGCGCAAGCGCCTTGGCGCGCGTTGTCGCCACGTCGCTCACGACGCGTCCATCACCCTCCTTGACGAAGTACCGCACCCCCACATCGGTGTCCTTGTACATCGTCCGCGATCCGGCGCGGGCCTCGTGACGCTGGCCGGCGAAGTCGGGCGGATCGATGGCGTACGCGTCGAACGTCGTGCGGCGTTCCACGAGCAGGTTGCGGCCGGCGATGAGCATCAACTGCTGCGTGTAGATGCGCGCGGGCAGCCACACTTCCGTGCCGGACGTCGTACGTACCGGTGCGTAGTCCTGCACTTCATCGCTCGAAATCACGGGGGCCGTGAGGGCCGTCTGCGCGGCCTGTTGACGCAGCCGCACGTACGTCTCGCGATCGATCCAGACGGTGCCCTTGTAGAGCGACCGATCGCCGCGCTGCGGTTCGAACGCGACGACCCACGCCGATCGCCCGTCAACGGTGGCCGTGCCCTGCAGCCGATAGCGGTACCTCGCATCGAGTTCGATCGAGAGCGGCGGCGTGAGCACCTTCTCGGGCTGCAGCAACGGGAACGGCGGACGCGGTTCACCGAACTTCGCGCCGTTCACGCTGAACTCGCGCTCCTCCCACTCGGTGCCCTCGACGCGATCGACGAAGAAGCGGTTCTCCGTGATGACGTCGAACCCCGGGTCGGTGACGCTCGGACGGAAGTACTGCTGGATCCGCGCGTTCATCACGTAGCGCGGCGAGGCGTCGCGCTCCACCGCCTGGCGCGCCTGGTGACGCGCCAGGATCTCCTCGACCGACAACTGACGCGCGCCCGTCACGTCTTCGCGCTGCACGAACGCCGTGTCGGCGCCGTGATTGAAGTCCAGCAGCCACGACCCCGGCCCCGGCAGCACCACCGTCGCATGGGTGCGCTGCGCGCGATCGTCTCGCGTGGTCCGCGTGGCGCGGCGATCGCGTCCAGACAGCGGATCGCGCACGACGACGTCGCCGGCCGACGGCAACACGATCGACACGTCGAGGACCTGCTCGCCGGGGGCGTGCGTCTCGATGGCGAGGTACGTGCCGAGCGTGGCGAGGTTGAACAGGAGCCGCGGCGCATGACGTGCCGTCACATCCTCCTCACCCGCGCGCAGCACGAGCGTGTCGCCCGTCGCGGCAACGCCGGACATCTCGCCCGCATATACGTCGCGCAGGCGATCGACGACAGCCATCACCTCCCGGATGTCGGACGCAGACACGCGATAACCGCGCGCGGCGATCGGACTGCCGAGACGCGCGAGTTCGCGCGCCAGGAACGTGCGCGACACGGCCTCGGCTGGGAGCGGCACGTCGAGTTCGACGAGAGACGCGTCCGGATCGCGATCCGCGATCCATGCCGCATCGGCTGTCACGTCGATCGTCGCGCTCGACACGGCGGACGCGTCGACCGACGGCGCCACGTCAGAGGTGAGCACGGCATCGCGCGTCGCGGTGGTCAGTCCGCTCACCACGATCGGCACGGCACTCGACCGCGCGCGAATCTCGACGGCCGCGAGCTTCACGAGGAATGCCGTGCGTCGCGGGTCAGCACCCGTGACCTGCAGTTCCACGGCCGCGAGGGTGGGCACGCCTGTCACGAGTTCACGCACGCGAACGGCCCACGCCTGCGCGTCGACGTCATCAGCGTCGGCTCCGGTGATGGCCAGCCACACGGGCCAGCCGCGCACGAGCGCGAGGCGCGCGTCGCTCGCTCCATCGACGGCCGCAACAGCCACGCGCGCGGCAACAGGCAGGCCTGCGGGCGGCGCGGGCGCCTGCCCGTCGATGTCGAAGACCAGCCTCGGGACGATCGGGCGCGTCTCCTGCGCGACGACCGGCGAGGCCAACAGGCCGGCGAAGACGAGCGCGGCGAGGATCAGCCGTGGAGCCATGCCGCGGCGTCTGGCAGTTCGCACAACGGTCCGAACGTCGCGGTGGCCAGCACCTCGCGAAGCCGCGCGCGGAAGCCGGAGAGACGGTAGTAGTGCGCGAAGGCGAGCGGCGCCGGCAGGCGGACGTGGGGCGGCTGGGGATCGATCTCCCATGGGTGCACGGTAAGGACGGCGGGATCGCCCAGACGGTTGCACTCCGCGATGGCCGCGACGACATCCGACGGATCGGCCTTGCGCAGTCCCCATCCCCATCCGAGCGGCACGGCCTGCCCCGCCAGTCGCCCCACCAGGGGCGGCACTTCGAGCAACGCCCCCGCCATCGTGGCGATGGGATACGGGCGACGCGGGTACGACGGCGATCCCACGCGAGCCACCGGCGCACGGCTCGCATCGAGGCGAATGCCCTCCTCGACGACGATCGGCAGCGCCCACGGCGCACGTTCGTTGAGCGACCATTCCGGTGCGCGGAACGAGACGATGGGGCCGGCGCCTGCGGCCTGGAGGACTGCGATGTTGTCGCGCAGGTCCTGGCGGAACGTGTCTGGTGTCAGTTCGAAGAGGCGACGGTGCCAGAAGCCGTGGAGGCCGATCTCATGGCCGGCATCAGCAATCTCGCGCACGAGGGTCGGATGCCGCTCCGCCACCCAGCCGACGATGAAGAACGTTGCGCGGTGACCGAACTCCGCGAGGTCGTCGAGCACCGCGCGCGTCGTGGGGACGACGCGGCTCTCGAGCGTCTCCCAACTCGACGCGGGCAGGCGGTCATCGACGCCACAGACGTGGAACCACTCCTCGACGTCGACGGTGAAGGCGTTGACCATCGGCCACTCGCCATCAGGCTCCGGCGGCGCGCTGGGCTTCGATGTACTCGGCGATGGCGTCGACAGACTGCAGCACCTTGCCGCCTGTCTCTTCGTCGCCGATCACGACGCCGAACGAGCGTTCGATCTCGAGCACGAGTTCGAGCGCGTCGATGGAGTCGAGGCCGAGGCCCGCTCCGAAGAGGGGGGCGGCGCTGTCGATCGTCTCTGGTGCGATGGGCAGCTTGAGGGCGCGCACGATCGCGACCTTGATGTCGGAGCGGAGATCAGTCATGACTGCCTTACACGAGACCGCCGTCCACGCCAATCACCTGTCCGGTGACGTACGCGGCGGCATCTGAACTCAGGAACGCGACCACCTCGGCCACGTCGGCCGTCGTACCCAGTCGACCGACGGGCACGTTGCGCAGGTGGGCCTCACGCGTCGCCTCTGGAATCGCTGCGGTCATGTCGGTCTCGATGAGTCCCGGCATCACCGCGTTCACCAGCACGCCTCTGGGCGCCAGTTCTCGCGAGAGCGTCTTGGTCAGCCCGATGAGGCCGCCCTTCGACGCCGCGTAGTTGGCCTGCCCGGGCAACCCCGCCACGGCACTCGGCGAGGTCATGTTGACCACGCGCCCCCACCGCCGGACCAGCATTCCGCGCACGACGGCCCGCGTGCAGTAGAAAGCCCCGTCGAGATTGGGCCGCAGCACGGACTCCCACTTCTCGCGGTCCATCATCATGAGGTAGCCGTCGCGCGTGACCCCGGCGTTGTTCACCAGGATGTCGATCGGCCCGAGCGCGGCCGCGGCGTCGGCCACCATCGCCTGCACCTGCGCCTCGTCGGCCACGTCGCACGGGCCCGCCCAGGCCTTGCCGCCGGCTGCCTCGATCGAGGCCACTATCTCATGCGCCAGATCCGCGCGCTGGCGGTAGGTGAACGCCACGGCGGCCCCACGACCAACCAGGATGTCGACGATGGAACGCCCGATCCCGCGCGTCCCCCCGGTGACCAGCGCCACCCGGCCCGTCAAGGCTAGCGATGCGAACGACACACAGGCGGAGAGTCTAGCAGACCGGCAACGGGCAACCGGCAACGGGCAACCGGCAACGGGCAACCGGCAACCGGCAACCGGTCAGGTGTAGCCGCCGGATTCATCCGGCGGTCAGTTGACGCGCAAGACGAGGGAATAACTCGCACCCCCACTCGCGAAGCTGTTGATGAGGATGTAGGGCGATGGCAGGGGGGCGGGGGCGCCGATGACGTACCGCAGCGCGGCGAGGTGGGGATCGGGCGTGGTGAGGCCGGCGGTCTGGACGACGAGGCCGCGTCGGCCGGCCAGGACGGCCGCGACGAGCGACGCCGCGCCCGCCATGCCGCCTTCGCCCACGGCACCCTTGATCGACGTCACGAGCGGAGCGTGGCGGTCGAACACTGTCGCGATCGCATCGGCCTCGATGGTGTCGAAGTCTCCGGCACCGTTTGCAGCAGCGTAGACCGCCCCGACGTCGCCGGGCGTGATGCCCGCCTCGGCCAACGCCAGACGCATCGTGCGAACGAGGGGCTCGCTGTCAGTCGGCCAGGCGTTGACCGCCGTCACCGCTGACGCGGCCCCCACGCCCACGACTTCCCCCAGGATCGGCACCCCGCGATCGGCGGCACGCGCGCCATCTTCGAGTACGACCAGGTACCCGCCCTCACCCAGCACGAACCCGTTACGCGTGACGTCGAACGGCCGCGCGCCCTCGGGATGCCTGTCACTCGACGACAAGACGCCGAACCAGTCGTGTACCTGGAAGTAGAGGTCGTAGATATCCTCCACGCCGCCGGTGACGATCGCGCGAGCGCGCCCATCCCGCACCAGATCGGCGGCGTGCGCAACGGCCGCGAGCCCCGATGCCTCCTTGTAGCTCACCGTCGTGTTCGGACCACGCAGCACCTCTTCGAGCGCGATGAGACTCGCTGCGGCATTGCCGACCGTGTTGCTGAACAGCAGCGCGGGCGCACCCGTCGGTCCGAGGTCGAGCAGTCGGTCGAGGAACTCTCCCGTCGAATGCACGCCGCACGTACACGTCCCCAGCACCACACCCACATCGTCGTAACCGCCGTCGACGCGCGGCAGACCGGCAGACTCCAGCGCGAGACGTGCCGACACCACGGCCAGCGCGCCGACCTCGTCCATCCGGCGCAGCTTCATCGGCGCGATGAACGGCGCTGCGTCGAAGTCGAGCAGTTCGGCAGCGAGCCGCGATCGGCACGCGGACGGATCGAACGTGGTGATGGGACGGATGCCGGATCGGCCGGCCAGCAGTGCGTCGAGGAAGGCAGACGTCTGGCCGAGACTGGAGCAGGCCGCCAGCCCAGTGATTGCGGCCTGTCGTGGCACGACGGGTACGTTACCATTTCGATTCATGGCTCTTCAACGAGCACTTCGACGTGTCTTCGCCATCGCTGCGACCCTCGGGATGGCCGGCGCACTCGTGAGCGCCGCGCCCGGTACCGCCACGCAGCAGGGCACGTCGACATCGCGCGCCGCCACCGATCTGTTCGATGAGATCTACCGTCGTGGCGCGCCGACGGAGGCGACCCTCCAGTCGATCTCGGCCACCTTCGTCGAGACGAACACGTCGACCCTGCTCAAGGCGCCACACATCGCGCGCGGCACGCTCGTGGGGCGCCGCCCGAACCAGGTGCGACTGCAGTACACGGGCGACGACCCGCGCACCGTCATCGTGAACGGCAACGCGCTCTCGATCGACTGGCCTTCGCGCAGCATGAAGGAGACGCGCGACATCCGCGGCACGATGCGCCGCGCCGAGCGGTTCTTCGTGATCTCCTCGCCGGCCGAACTGCGCAAGCACTTCGACATCACGGCCGTCGACGCCGCCGACAAGGCCGGGACGTGGCACGTGACGTTCGTGCCGAAGCGGTCGCAGATGCGCGACGGCGTGTCGCGCGTCAACCTCTGGATCGACAAGGAGAGCCTCGCCCTCAGGGCACTCCGCATGGACTATCCCGGTGGTGACACGCGCCTCATGGAGTTCAGCGACGTCCGCATCAACCCGTCAGTGGACGCCAGCGCGTTTGCCGTCGCGCCCACGCGCTGATCGCTTTCCACCCGTGACGTCGTCGTGACTCGTCTCATTCAGGCCCTGATGACAGGGGCGCGGGCCCGGCGTTGGCTCGTGCTCGCGCTGTCTGCGGTGCTCACGCTCGCGAGCCTCGTGCCCGTGATGCGCATCAGGTTCGGCACCGACGTGCTGCAGTTGATGCCACGTGAAGCGGGTGCGGTCGACGCCTTCGAGACGTACCTCGAACACTTCGGCAGCCTCGACGCCCTGTACGTGTACGTGGAGGCGCCGGAAGACGGGTCCATCGCCGACTACCGCGACTACGTGGACGCGCTGGCCGATGCGCTGCGCGCGTTGCCCGACGTGACGCGCGTGGACACGGGACAACTGGACGACACGCGCGACTGGGCCTACCTCGCCGACAGGCAACTGCTCCTCCTCGATGCGCACGGCTTCGACGAGGCCGTCGCGCGGATGGCACCGGCGCGCATATCGACGGAAGTGGCGCGGACGCGCGATCTGCTGGCGCTGTCGGCACCGGAGATCAAGGCGATGGCGCAACGCGATCCTCTCGGATGGTTCGAGCTGTCGGCGGCGCGCCTGCAGGGCGCCTCAGGCGTCCTGCGCATGAACCCCGGACAGTCCGACGGCTACATCGCCGCTGACGGGCGGGGCCAGTTGCTCGTCGTCCATCCCGCGCAGCCGCCCTTCGACACGGCATTCGCGCGCGAACTGCTGGACCAGATCGCAGCCGCTGAAGCCCGCGTCCGCACGGAAGCCGCGCCCGTGTGGGCCGACGAGGAACTCGCACCGCCACGCATGGACGTCGCGGGCGGCCATCGCACGGCGATCGAAACCGAGGCGCTGATGCGCCGGGAGGCGGTCGACAACACGGTGTGGTCGCTCGTCGGCGTGCTGGGCCTGCTCTACCTCGCATTCAGGAACGTGTGGCTCGTGCTGTTCGGCGCCCTCCCGATCCTGCTCGGCACGCTCCTCACGCTCGCGGTCCACCAGGTGGCGGGCGTGCAGCTCTCGGCTGCCGCGACGGGTGCTTCCGCGATGCTCTTCGGACTCGGAGACGATGGGCTGGTGCTGCTGTTTGTCGCGTATCGCGAACGGCTGGCGCGTGGCCGCACGCCGCTCGAAGCGGTGAGCGATCTCGGCGGCGTGGGGGTGAGCATCGTGCTCGGTGCCGTCACGACGGCGGCGACGTTCCTCGGGCTCTGGTTCATGAACTTCCCGAGCCTGCAGCAGCTCGGACTCGTGGTGGGTCTCGGCATGCTCATCACCGCGTTCCTCACCTTGACGATGCTCGTGGCCGGGCTCCCTGGACGCGCGTGGGTCGAGCACACGCGCGACCTCACGATCCCGAGCTTCGGACCATGGGTCTCGCGACACCGTGTCGTGATTCTGGTGGTCGCGCTCGCGATCACGATCCCTCTCGCGTTCGGACTCCCGAAGCTGCGCCTGGATCCGCGCATCGAGCGCCTGCGTCCGGTCACGGCAGGCCTTGCGCTCGAGACCACGCTCACCGAGCGCTTCGGTCTCGCCAAGGACCTGTATCTCGTGATCAGCCGCGGGCCGGCGCTCGATCCGCTGCTTGCCGCGCACGAGGCCCTCGATCGCGGACTCGGAGACACGCCCGGACTCGCGCACGTCGGCCCCGGCGTCCTGCTGCCATCGGCGGACGTCCAGCACGCACGGCAGGCGTCGATCGCTGCCTTGTCGGCCACGCGCGCGCGGCTCGCCGACGATGTCGATCGCGCGGGTGATGCGCAGGGCTTCGTCGAAGGCACGTTCGAGCCGTTCCGCGAGCGGCTCACGCGCCTGCTCGATCCCGCGCAGGCGATCACGCTCGACGAGCTCGACGCGCGGGGGCTCGGTGACATCGCCGGGCGCTTCGTGCGACACGACGGCGCCGACTTCCTCGTGGCCTCGTATGCAACTGCGGTGACGTCAGACGCCGTCGAACACCTGCGCGCGCAGGTCGCGGCGCAACCCGGCATGGTCCTCACGGGCTTGCCGCTCGTGAACGCCGCGCTCGCCGCGCGTCTTCCGCGCGAACTCGGTGCCGGCCTCGGCGTGGGGGCCTGCGTCGTGATCCTGCTGATCTGGCTCGAGTTCCGCGCGCTGCGACCCACGCTGCTGTCGCTGCTGCCCACGGCGTGCGGCATCATCTGGGGATTGGGGCTGCTTGGCTGGGCCGGCGTGGTGCTCGATCTGTTCAGCGTCTTCGCCGTGCTGATGTTCCTCGGCATCGGCGTGGACTACGGCATCCACCTGCTGCATCCGACGCTCGGCGCCGAAGGAGTCGGCATCTCGGAGGCGCTGTCGCTCGTGGGTCCCGCGCTGCTGCTGGCCGGGGCGACCACCGTGGCTGGATTCGGCACGCTGATGTGGTCATCGTATGGGCCGCTGCAGTCCCTGGGTTTCGTTTCGGTCGCCACCATCTCGTCGGCCATGATTGCGTCGATGCTCGTCCTGCCGGCGTGGATCCTCGGCCGTGAGGCCTCGCGATGAAGGTGTGCGCGCTCGTCCCCGCGTTCAACGAAGCGCGCGCGGTGGGTGATGTCGTGCGTGGAGCCATCGCGCACGTCGATCGCGTGCTGGTGGTCGACGATGGCTCGACGGACGGGACAGGTGACGTCGCTGCCGCCGCGGGCGCCGAGGTGATGCGGCTCGACGCCAACAGCGGCAAGGGAACCGCCATCCGCGCCGGGTTGTCGCGCATCCTGCAGGGCGACGTGACGCACGTGCTGTTCATGGACGGCGACATGCAGCATCGCCCCCAGGAGATCCCCGCGCTGCTGGCGGAGGCGGAACGATCCGGCGCGGCGATGGTCATCGGCGAGCGCGTCTTCGTGCGCGAGGAGATGCCGGCGTCGCGCTACTGGGCGAACGTGATCGGGAGCTGGGCACTGGCCACGTTGATGGGCGTCGACCTCGCAGACACGCAATCGGGCTTCCGCGTGATGCGGACCGACGTGCTGCGACAGATCCCGATCGAAGCGACGGGTTACGAGTTCGAGACGGAGATGATCGTGAAGCTCGCGCGGCGCGGCGCGCGCATCGCACGCGTCCCGATCCGCGCCGTGTACGCGGGACAGTCGAGCAAGATCAGGCCGGTGCGCGACACGACGCGCAACATCGTGCTGGCGCTGGTGTACAGGTTCCTGCGCCCCAGCGGAAAGGACAGGCGATGAACACGCAGGCCCCGGTGCGATGGGTCTCCCACCGTCTCAACGGCACCTTCATCGTCGGCGGCAGCTACCTGGGATCGCGGTATGCGCCGTTGCCGATCTCGTGGCCCGTGGCGCACGCCGGGGCCTGGCTGGTGAGCCGGTTGATGCCGAGCGTGCGCGACGCCATCGTCGACAACCTCCGCGCGGTGTTCCCGCATGAAACGGAGAGGCAGTTGCGGCGGCGCGCGTATCGCACCTGTCACACGTACACCGACGACTGGATGGACTTCATGCGCGCGCTGTCGTGGTCGCGCGAGACGGTGCTCGAACGCTTCTCGTACGAACGATCGGACCGCCTCCGCGACGCGCTGTCGGCCGGACGCGGCGCCATCCTCGTGACGGGACACTTCGGCAACTGGGAAGCGGGCGCCGTGCTGATGAAGGCGCTTGGCGTCCCGTTGTCCGTCGTGGCGATGCCGGAGCCCGATCCCACCGTCAACGCGATCAGGCACCGCGTGCGCGAGGAACTCGAGGCCGACACGATCGAAGTGCGGCAGTCGCTCGACACGCCCCTCCAGATCCGCCGGCGATTGTCGGAAGGGCGCGCTGTGGCGATGTTGATGGACCGTCACGTCGGACGCGATCGCGTGCCTGTGACGATGTTCGGACGGCGCGCCCATTTCCTTGGTGCGCCTGCGCTGCTTGCGTATCTGACCGGCGCGCCGCTCGTCCCCATCTTCCTGGTTCGCGAAGGACGCGGCCGCTTCCGCGCACGCCCGCAGGATCCGATCCTGCTGGATCGCACCGCCGATCGCGACGAGCAGGTGCACCGCGCCGCGCAGCGCATGGCCACGCTGCTCGAACGCGAGATCGCCGCACGCCCCGATTGCTGGTACCAGTTCTACAGGTACTGGGACACGCAGGGCGATGTGCCCGCAGACGACGCACAGGCTGCATCGTCGATCGAAGCCACGCCCACCGCCATGCGAGACGTTCCGTAAGTGGACCCTGTCTCACACCTGTTGTTCGCGCGCATGGTCGCCGCGCTGCGCCCCGCGCGCGACCTGCCGCGCGGCGTGGTGGCCGCGACGGTGCTCGGCGGGATTGCACCGGACGTCGACGCCGCAATCATGGCTGTCGGCTGGGACGTCTACCTGCGGTGGCACGACGCCGGTACGCACGCGCTCGCCGGCACGCCGTTGGTGGCGCTGGCAACTGGCGCGTTCGTGCGGACGTGGGCCCCCTCGACGTCCCTCGTCGGCCTCACCTTCGCCGCATGGCTCGGCGTGCTGAGCCACGTGTTCTTCGACCTCTATTCAGGCGCCGGCATCCGGCTGCTCTGGCCTGTCTCGGATCGACTGATCTCGGCCCCGATCGCAGCGATGGCCGATCCCGGTGCGCTCGTCGTGCTGCTGGTCGGCGCGTTCGCCCTGTGGGTGTGGCCGCGCGTCCCACGCACGGCGGCGGCGCTGGTGATGGCGTTGCTCGCCGTCGTGAGCGCGGCACGGCTCACCACGCGGGCGTGGGCGACCAGCGCGTACGAGCAGGCAGCGAGCGCAGTGGGGGCGGCTACAGACGCCGTGGCCATCGAAGCCGAGTGGGGATCGGTGGCCGGCTGGGCGTTCTTCGACCGCACCACCGATGGACGCATCAGGGCATGGTCGATCGACGGCTGGACCGGAGAAGCACGCCTGCGTTTCGACATCCCACCCGAGCGGCACACGCCGTTCGCGCAGGCCTCGCTCGCTGATTTCGCCACGGCCCACAACTTCGTGCCGACGCATCAGTTCGCGTTCGCGGCCGAGCGGCACAACGAGGATGGGAGCCGCGTGGTCTTCTGGTCCGATGCGCGCTTCTGTTGGGACCCTTCGGAGCGATACGACGCCCAGGAGGACGTGCCGCATCAGGACGTCAGGCCAGCGACAGGCCCCGTCCGCTGCGCGCTCTGGTTCGGTGGCTCGTACGACGCCGATCAGCGTCCCGTCGAAGCGCTCGTGTGGTTGGGCGGGCATCTGCAACGGCGATCGCCACGCCGCTGGATGATGGAGTAGTTACGGGCTCGAGACTCAGGAGCGCGGCGACGCGGTGATCAGGACATTGGCGAACGGCGTGCCTTCGGCCATGGGCTGCACGTGCGGGGTGAAGCCTTCCTCTTCGAGGAGCGCGCGCCATTCGCGCTGCGAGCGGAAGGCGAAGCGCTGGCGCCAGTTGCCTGTCACGAGCGCCTTGAGGGCGTTGCCCAGCCTGACCATCGCGAACCGCCAGCCGGCGTCGGTGTCTGCCTCGCGCACCAGGAGGCGGCCCGTCGGCGCGAGCGTCGCACGCACCGCCCGCAGCAGCGTCCGCTGGTCATCGTCCGGCATCATGTGCAGCACGTCGAACAACAGCACGACGTCGGCGTTCGGCAGGCCGTGATCGCGCGCGTCTGCGCTGGTGATCTCCGCTTCGTGCTCGAGCGCGCGCGCGGCAATCTGCGAAACCCGCCGCCGCGACTCGACGCCGACGAGACGTGAGAACGCGGGAGGCGCCGGCCGCGTCGTATCCCACTCGCCCTGCGCGGCGGTGGCCTGCGCTTCGGCCACCAGTGCCAGCGTGAGTCCTTGTCCGCATCCGATGTCGAGCAGCGTTCCTGTCGCTCCCGAGAATGTCGAGCCGAGAGCCGCGGCGTAGACCGGATCGCCCGAGAGCTTGCCGCGCGCGAATTCCCAGGCGGTGATGCCCGAGTCGAGATACCTGTCGCTGGCCCGCCGGACGAGGACCTGGAGGAAGGGGTCGGAGGCCGGGCGGCGGAGGAGGTATGTCACGAACGCGCCGATGGCGCCCACGATCACTCCAACGACCAGGCTGCCGACCAGGAGGTCTGCGCCGAAGCTCCACACGCGGTCGCGCCCGAGCATGTCCCACGAGAGCGTGAGGGCGCTGCCACGACGGATGACCGCCCCGGCCTGCACTTCCGCATAGAGCAGCGCCGGGATGATCAGGGGGTTGATGACGTTGGCAGCCAGGTACATCTTGAGCCGGTTCAGCCTGAACATCAGGCCGAGCAGCCAGCACAGCGCCAGGTGGATCCCCCAGAACGGGGTGCAGCCGATCGTCAGGCCCAGGCCGACCGCCAGCGACTCCCTGATGCGGGTGTCTCCCTCGGTGCGCAGCGTGTGGAGCGCGCGTTGCAATCGCGACGCACGCGACAGCGCCCGGGAGCTGCCCGCCAACGGAGCCGTGGTCATCTTCAGGTATTATGACGACTCGTCCCGCGTGTCTGCTTGCGGGGTCGCCGTGCAGTGATGCCCAGATTCACGGCCACGACGCCGGTCTCGCTCGCTCCCCTCGCCCCGCACCCGCCCGTCTGGGTAGAGGATCTGCTTGGCCCCGAGCCCATCCGCTCGCACGCGGACACGGCGTCCGGGTCGGTCGAGGTACGCACGGGCCCCGAGTTCACGCACGTCGCCATCTCGATCCCGCGCGCGCATGCGCTGCCGCCCGACGATCTCCACACGTACGTGAAGGACGCCTACCTGTCGGTGGCCGCCACACTCAACGCGCAGCAGCGCCATCCGGTGCGGTTCTGGAACTTCGTCCCGCGTATCCACACGCCCTGCGGGCCAGACCTCGACCGGTACATGGTGTTCAACGGCGGGCGCTTCGCCGCGTTCGAGCACTGGCACGGGTCGCCCAACGCGTTCGATCACACGCTGGCATCTGCATCGGGTGTCGGCGTCCTCGGCGACGACCTCGCCATCCACTGCCTGGCCACCATCGACGCGGGTCAACCCGTGGAGAACCCGCGCCAGGTGCCCGCCTATCGGTACTCGCAGCGCTACGGCCCGCGTCCGCCATGTTTCGCCAGAGCGACGATGCTGGCGCGGCCCGTGCGTGGGATGTGGTGGCTGCTGGTCGCGGGGACAGCCAGTATTCGCGGCGAGTCGACGGTGCACATCGGCGACGTCCACGCGCAGACGCTGGAGACCCTCGAGAATCTCGACGCGCTGCTCGCGGCGGCCGAGACCCGGCGCGGCCAGGAAGGCGCGAAGGCGTACTTCACCAGCCTGCGCGTCTACATCGTGCGGCCCGACGATCACGCCGTCGTGCGCGGCCTCATCGAATCCCGCTTCGGCGACGTGGCCGACATCGAGTTCGCACAGGCCGAAGTCTGCCGCGCCGATCTCCTCGTGGAGATCGAGGGCATCGCCGCGCTCTGACCTTCTCGTAAGGCCGGGCTCGGAGGGCCGGCCCTACCGTCTGACGTCGGCCAACGTCAGACTCCCTCTCGCCACCAGTACGCCGTCGGCTGTCACGGTCCCCTCGATCTTGTAGAGGCCGCCCATGCGTCCCGCCACGCGGGCCGAGGCTTCCAGCGTCACGTCCGCGCCGCATCCTGCCGGGAACCTGAATCCGTCGACCGCCGCCACGCGCAGCGCACAAGGCACGGCAGGCTCACCCGGGTGCGGCGCGCCAGCCGCGAGCCCGCCCGTCTGCGCCAGCAGTTCGATCAGCACGATCGCCGGCACGACGGGGTTGCCGGGGAAATGCCCCTGGAAGAAGAAGTCGTCGGGCTGCGTCCGCCGGCGGCACACCGCCTCCCGTCCCGGGTCGATCGACACGACCTCGTCGACCAGTCGCATCGGCAGCGCGTGGGGCAACAACGAGAGAGGATCCACGGGCTTATCATCGCTCAGCGCATGTCGTCCCTCTCGCCACTCGCCGATGCCTTCGCTGCCGTACTGCGCGACAGGTCCGGCGACACGCTCCTCCTGGCACCAAGCGAATCGCGCACGCTGACGGCGGCGCACATCGATGAACACGCACGCCGAGTGGCGTCGGCGCTGGCCGCGCAGCACCTGACGCGAGGCCACCTCGTGATCGCCTGCATCGGCAACACGTGGGCGATGCCGTCCGTCCTGCTCGCGTGCCTGCGCGAAGGCCTGCCGTTGATGCCGGTGGACAAGAGCACGCCACCGGCGCAACTGCGCGCATTGGCGTCTCGCTGGGACGCCGCGGCGGTACTCGTACCTGATGCGGTCGATCTGCGAGCGCCCGACGATGGTGCGGACGGCGTGACGCTGCGTCGCGACGTGCCCGTCGCCGAGGGTGTCGCCGCGTGGCGCCCTCACGTGATGCCGACTCCCGGCCGCCACGCGCCGGCAGCCGTACTCAAACTCACATCCGGCAGCACAGGCGAACCGCGCGTCACGTGCTCGGAAGAGCGTCATCTCATCGCCGATGTGCAACAGATCGCCGACGCGATGGACATCGGTCCGCGCACGCGACAGCTCGGCGTGATTCCCCTGTCGCATTCCTACGGCTTCAGCAATCTCCTGCTGCCGCTGCTCTGGCAGGGATCACCACTCCTGCTCCGCCAGCAGTTCGTGCCCACGCAGGTCGGCCCCGACATCATCGATGGCGCACTCGCGACGTTGGCCGGCGTGCCGTTCATGTTCGAGCACCTCGCCCGTCACCAGGCGCTGCCCCCGCTCCCGTCGCTGCGACTCGTATTGTCGGCAGGCGCGCGCCTGCCGTTCGAGACAGTCACCGCCTTCCACACGGTCACCGGCCTGAAGGTGCGGTCGTTCTACGGGTCGAGCGAAACGGGCGGTATCTGCTTCGACGCGAACGACGCACTCGATCCGCGCGTGCCCGTCGGACAGGCGATGGGCGACACGCACGTCGAGCTCGTTGCCGATCCCGACGCGCCTGAGGGCTCGGGTCGCGTCCGTGTGTCGGGCCCCGCCGTGATCGATCGCTACGCGGGCGACACGGACGATCGCGTCGACGGCGCGTACCTCACGGGCGACTACGCACGCATGGACGCCGACGGCACGGTGGTCCTCACCGGTCGCCTGCCGTCGTTCGTCAACGTGGCCGGCCGCAAGGTGCAGCCACAAGAAGTGGAAGCCGCAATCCGCGCGCTGCCAGGCGTGCGCGACGCCGTTGCTGTCGGCATCGACGACAGCGTCCGCGGCCAGGCCCTCGCCGCCTGTGTCGAATCAGACCATCCATGGGACGCCCGCACCCTGCGCGAAGCCCTCGCCCCTCATCTCGCGCCGCACAAACTCCCCCGCGTCGTGATCGCCGTGCAACAGTTGCCTCTGACGGACCGAGGCAAGATAGATAGAGCGGCGGTGATCGGCGCACTGTCGAAGACGAATGCGTAAGGCAACAGTATCAGATGGAAATCCGCCGCGCCGTGCCCGATGATGCCGCGTTGCTCTCGCAACTGGCGGCGCGCACGTTCACCGAGACGTTTGGCCACCTCTATCCGCCGGACGACCTGCGGGCGTTCCTCGACGAGGCCTACGCGATAAAGGCACAGCGCGGCATCCTTGCCGATCCTGACTACGCCGTGTGGCTGCTGGAGCACGACGGCGAGGCGGTGGGCCATGCCGCTGCCGGCCCGTGCGGCCTGCCGCATCGGGAGGTCGCGAGCGGCGATGGGGAGCTCAAGCGCCTGTATGTGGTTCGCGGGCTCCAGGGCACCGGACACGGCACCCGCCTGATGCAGACGGCGATGGACTGGCTGCTGCGCGACGGCCCGCGCACGCTGTGGCTCGGCGTGTGGTCCGAGAACGTCGGCGCGCAGCGCTTCTACGCGCGCTACGGCTTCAGCAAGGCCGGCGAGTACCTGTTCCCCGTCGGCCGCACGCGGGATCGGGAGTTCATCCTGCGGCGGGAACCTCAGTAGTCCCTTACTTCCTCGCCGCCGGCGTGAGCGTCGTCTCGTGGCGCTCGCCGCCACGCATGTAGACGAGTTTCACGGGCACGCCGACCTTCAGCACATCGAGCGCATACGTATAGTCGTAGATGTTGGCGATCGTCTGCTCGCCGATCTGGACGAGGAGGTCGCCCTTCTGCAGGCCGGCCTGTTCGGCGGGACCACCACCGACGACGCCGCCGAGCAGCAATCCCTTGGCGTCAGTGGCGTAGTCGGGAATGGTGCCCGTGAAGATGCGCACGCCGGAGCGGCCGCCGGCCTGCTGCGTCTGCTCCACCTTGGCGAATGCGAGCGTCTCGTGCTGCTGTCCCACGCGCGACGCCAGCGTCACGGCGAAGTCGACGATGCGATCGAGATCCTCGTAGTTGATCTTGTCGGCCGTGTCGCTCGGCTTGTGATAGTCCACGTGCGTGCCGGTGAAGAACGCCAGGCTGGGCACGCTGACGGCATTGAAACTGGCCACGTCGGTGGGCTGATACGGATCGTCCTGCAGCACCAGGTCGAACCCCGCGGCAACGTTGGCGCGCTCGAGCGCCGCGCGCCAGCCCGGACTGGTGCCCACCGCCTGCACGGTGAGCTTGTTGTCCTGCATCCGGCCCACCATGTCGAAGTTGAAGTACGCGGCCATCTGCTCCACCGGCACGGGCGGCGTGTTGACGAACGCGTTCGATCCGATGAGACCGATCTCCTCCGCGGACCAGAAGGCCAGCAGCACGTGGCGCGCGCGCTGCGCCTTCGACAGGTCACGCCCCGCCGCGAGCACCGCCGCCGTGCCGGACGCGTTGTCGTCGGCGCCGTGGTGAATCGCACCGGCGGCGTCCTTGGGTGCCAGCGAGTTGCCGTGGCTGCCGCGTCCCAGGTGATCGTAGTGCGCGCCGAGCACCACCCACGGCTTGGGCAGCGCGATGCGTGCCGTGGCCGGCAGATAGCCGGCAACGTTGAAACCTTCCTGCTTCTCGCGTACCACGTTGGTCTTCAGCGTCAGCGTCACGTCAGGCAACGCGAATCCCGTGGTGTGCGGATTGGCCGAATCGAACGACTGCTGGATCTCTTCGAGCGAGCCCTTGCCGGCGCCGGCGAAGAGACCCTTCGCGACGTTGCCCGAGATACTGGCGGCGACAATGCCCGAACCCGCGAGCGCCGTGTCGAAACTCATGGGAATCGTCTCGCCGGCGTTGGGCGAGCGCGGTCCCGTGACAACGAGCAGCGCCTTCGCGCCGCGCTGCCGTGCCTGCATCGCCTTGTAGCGCAGGTCGGCGTAGCGCGCCAGGATCGCGCGCGTTTTCTCGTCGGCGTCCTCGGGGAAGTACCGGAAGACGATGACGATCTTGTCCTTGACGTCGAGCGTGGCGTAACTGTCGTACCCGAAGTTCTGCGACGCGGGGATGACGAGGCCGTACCCCGCGAACACGACGGGGCCGCTCACCTCGCCGTTGTCCGAGAAGGACAACGCCTGCACGTCTGCCGGCGTGTCGAAGGTCTCGGCCGCAACACGTACCGCGGAGCCGCCGTCCTTCACGCCCGCCGTGAAGCTGAATGGCAGCCGGAAGTCCGCCTGCCCGGGCAACGGCTGCGCGCCCATCTTCTTCAGTTCGCTCACCAGGTAGTCGGCGGCCAGGCGTGCCCCTTCGGAGCCTGCCTGTCGTCCTGCCAGACGCTCGGAGGCGAGCACCTCGACGTCGGCGCGCGTGCGCGACGCCGTGGCGACGGCCTGGGCGGTAACCGGAAGGGGAGCAGCAACCAGTGCCGCCGCGACGAGTGACAGGGCGGCGTTGCGCGCGCGCAGGATGTTCATGACGATCTCAGTTCTTTCGTAGGGGGGCGTTGCGAATCGCGTCGAGCGCCTTCTCGTGGTTCCACCGGGCGAGGAAGATCTGCCCGGCGCCGCTGCCGCTGCGCGACGAGGTGAACGCGATCTGCGTGCCGTCGGGTGAGGGCACCGGCAGGCCGTCGAAGCCGTCGGTATAGGTGACGCGCACCGGCTCCTTCGTGCCGGCCGCATCGACGATGAAGATCTCGAAGTTCTCGAATCCGAGCTTGTTCGAGGCAAACAGGATGTACTCGCCTGAGGCGTGCATGTACGGTGCCCAGCTCATCGAGTTGAAGTTCGTGATCTGGCGCTTGTCGCTGCCATCGAGGTTCATCGTCCAGATGTCGGCGACAAGGCCCTGTTCGTCGAAGCGACGCCACAGGATCCTCTTGCCGTCGGGCGTGAAGAAGGGCCCGCCGTCGTACCCCGGCGCCGTTGTCAGCCGGCGCTGGTCCGAGCCGTCGGCCTTCATGATGTAGATCTCGCCGAACCAGCTCGGATCGGTAGCCAGTTGCTTCTGCTCGGTGTCGGACAGTTCGTGGTCGTACGCCGAGCGCGTGGAGGAGAACACGATCCACTGGCCGTCCGGTGAGTAGCCGGCCTCGGCGTCGTAACCGCGGACGTTGGTGAGGCGCGTCAGCGTCTTCGTGCCTTCGCTGTACGCGTAGATGTCCATCTCCGGGTCGTAGTCCCAGGCGTAGCGGCGCTCCTTGCCCGAGGCACGGAAGGCCAGCTCGTCGTCCTGGTACTGCTTCGATTTCGGATCGTGGTGCGTCGAGCCGAACAGGATCTGGTCGCTGCCCGGCCTGAAGAAGGCGCACGTCGTCTTGCCGATGCCGGGCGAGATGCGCGCAGTGTCGCCGGTGGCCAGGTCCATCGTGTAGATCTGGTAGAACGGGTTGCCCGGTTCGCGCTCGCTCTGGAACACGAGGCGCTTCCCGTCGGGCGACCAGTAGCCTTCGCCGGCCCGCCGCCCTTCCACCGTCAGCCGCCTGATGCGGCTCATGAAATCGCGTTCCTGGTAGCCGTCGGGCGCCTGCGCACCTGGAGCGGCGGAGGCCAACAACACGAAAACCAGGAGACGGGTCAGCAGAACTCTGTACACCCGGCCATTCTAGGGCAACGGGAGGGGGGACTACACTTCCCGATCATGCGCATCCTTGTTGTCACGCTTGCCCTGCTGGTCCCGCTCACGCTGTCTGCACAGGACCGCGCGAAGAACGTCGTCCTGTTCCTTGCCGACGCCGGCGGCCTCTCGACGATCGCGTCGGCGAGCCTGCACGCGCACGGCGAGCAGAATCGCCTGTTCCTCCAGCAGCTGCCGTACATCGGCCTGTCCGACACGACCAACGCCTCGTCACTGGTCACCGACTCCTCTGCCGGGATGACGGCCATCGTCACGGGCGTGCGTACGCACAGCGGCGTCGTCGCGCAGGGTGCGGATGCGGTGCGCGGCAAGCAGGATGGCACTCCGCTCAAGACCATCCTCGAATACGCCGAGGAACGCGGCCTGTCGACGGGCGTCATCTCGAACGATTCGTTGACCGGTGCCACGCCGGCATCGACCTACGCGCACGCGAACGACCGCGGCAAGTCTGCGGAGATCTTCCAGCAGGCGTTCGCACCACGCTTCGGCGACGGCGTCGACGTGATGATCGGGTCGGGACGGCCAGGCATCACGAAGGCCCTGTCGGCTGCCGGGCTCGATCTCGACGCACTCGGCCAACGGCACGGTCGGCCCATCCTGTCGTCGCTGGATCAGATCCCGCCAGACGCCAGCCGGACCATCGTGCTGTTCGAGACCAACACGTTCGACGTGATCGCGGCGATCGACGCCGCCCACCGCATCCTGTCGAAGAACCCGAAGGGGTACTTCCTGATGGTCGAGGTCGACACGCACACCAACAACCTGCGTGCGGGCCTGGATCGCATGGTCGTGATGGACAAGGCCGTCGAGCACACGTCGCGGCTCGTCGGCAGCGACACGCTGCTGCTCTTCACCGCCGATCACTCGTTCGACATCCAGGTGCGCGGCGGGCGGGTCGGCAACGAGTTCCTCGCGGGCGCCGATGACGCACAGGCGAAGGCCGCCGAGGAGAAGCGCCGCGACTTCCGCATCGACACGGTGCGCGTGGACAACGCGCACACGGGTGAACCGGTGGTCGTCGCAGCCCGGGGTCCGGGCGCCGCGCGCGTGAAGGGATTCATGAAGAACACCGACCTCTTCCGCGTGATGCTCGACGCCTTCGGCTGGACACCGTAAGGCGCACGCGTCACCCGGCGCCTGCGACATCTTGCCGCATGGTCATGCGAGCGATCGGCCGGTAGGCTGAGACTCACGAGCGCGCCTTCGTGTCGCGTCGCCCGCGAAAGCCGAGGAAGTCGGTGTACGTTCGACGAAAGACCTTCTGGGTCGCGGCCATATGGGCCGTGACCGCCGCCACGACCGCCGCGCAAACCGGGTCCCGGAGCCCCTCCGTTCCGGCACACGCACAGGCTCCGATGTCACCCCCGACGTCGCCGGTCGCCGTCGACGAACACGTGGTCGTCACCGGCACCGCTCCGGTGGCTCCGGTTTCGGTCGCCGTCGATCCTCGACAGCCGCGTCAGCCGATGCCGGCGCATGATGGCGCCGACTATCTCGACACGGTGGCCGGGTTCTCGACAGTCCGCAAGGGCGGTTCGGCCGGCGATCCCGTGTTCCGCGGCATGGCGGGCTCGCGCGTGTCGATTCTCGTGGACGACGCGTTGCTGCTCGGCGGGTGTTCCTCCAGGATGGATACGCCGACGGCGTACGTGTTCCCCGAGACCTTCGATCGCATCACCATCGTCAAGGGACCGCAGACCGTGAAGTACGGGGCGCCCGGCTCTGCGGCGACGGTACGCTTCGAGCGGGAGAGAACGCCCCTGTCTGCGCCGGGCTGGCTTGGTCAGGCCAGCGTGCTCGGAGGGAGCTGGGGCCGGAACGATCAGGTGGCAGACATCCGGGCGGGCACACCACGCTTCTACGTTCGCGCGGCCGGCAGCCGGTCGGCGATGGACGACTACAGCGGCGGCGGCGGAGAACCCGTTCACTCGCACTACCTGCGATGGAACGCCGATGTGGCCGCAGGCTGGACACCCGACGCGCGCACGCTGCTCGAAGTGAGTGCGGCGGGTAGCGATGGACGGGCAGCGTATGCCGACCGGGGCGTCGACGGATCGAAGTTCCTGCGCCAGGGCGTGGGCGTCCGCGGCGAGCGACAGCGGCCCGGCGCAGCCCTCGATCGCATCGAGGCGTCGGCCGCGTACAACTACATCGACCACGTGATGGACAACTACACGCTCCGACCGTTCGTGCCGACGGACATGGCGCCCGGCGGGTCGGCGATGAACCCCGATCGCACGACCTGGGGTGGCCGCGTCAACACGCGGTGGCTGGGCGTGCGTACGACCTGGGAGGTGGGCACGGACCTCCAGGTCAACACGCACTCGAACCGGTCGACGATGCGGCAGGACGTCACACCGTACGACAGTCTCCCGCGCGTCTCCGACGCCCGTTTCACATCAGCGGGAGCCTTCGTGGAAGGCAACCTCCAGGCGCGTCCAACGACAATGGCCGCGTTCGGCGCTCGCGTCGACCGCGCGACCGGTGAAGACCGTCGCGAGCGTCTCACTCTCGGGATGATGGGCCCCATGCTGGACAATCCGACTGCCGGCCTGCGGCGCACCGACACGCTCCCCAGTGCCTTCGGGCGCATCGAGCAGCGACTCGGCACGCTGCCCATCACGGCGTTTGTCGGGCTCGGACACGTCCAGCGCTTTCCCGACTACTGGGAACTCGTCACGCGCGAGTCGATGACTTCGCTCTCGGCCTTCGACATCGAGCCGGAGCGCACCACGCAGGTCGATGCCGGCGTGCAACTCCGGCGCGGACGAACGTCGGCCTGGATTTCGACGTTCGTCAATCGCGTTGATGACTTCATCCTGATCCAGTCAGGCGTCACCAAGGCCACGGCGACGATGTCCATGGGGCAGCCCATGGGGACGGGCACGGCGGCATCGAGCGTCAGGACGACGACCGTGGCGCGCAACATCGAGGCGCGAACGCGCGGGCTCGAGGCCGGGATGACGCACACGCTGGGCCGGCTGACAACGGACGCGTCGATGGCAGCGGTTCGTGGCGACAACCGCACCGATGGCCTCCCGCTCGCGCAGACGCCACCGCTCGACGGACGCGTCAGCCTCGCATGGACGGGCGAACGCCTGTCGATCGGCGGACTCGTGCGCGCCATGGCGGCGCAGCGGCGCGTGGCGCGGGGTCAGGGAACGATCGTCGGCCAGGACATCACCGCGACGCCCGCGTTCGCTGTTGTCTCGGTCAATGCGGGCTGGCGGTTGACGTCGGCCGTAGCGCTTGCAGCGGGAGTGGACAACGCGCTCGATGCGAGCTACGCCGAGCACATCAGCCGGCAGGGAGCGTCGGTACCCGGCTTCGCGCTCCAGACGCGACAGATCCGCGAGCCGGGACGGACGTGGTGGGTGCGACTGAGCGTTCGGAAGTAGCCGACGCGGCGCCGTTCAGCGCGGCATCGGGAACTTCGCCAACTTGCGTTGCAGCGAGCGGCGGTGCAAGCCGAGCACGCGTGCGGCCTCCGATACGTTCCCGTCGCATTCGGTGAGCACGCGGTTGATGTGTTCCCACTCGAGCCGCGCCAACGACATCGGCTTCACGCCGGTGCCGGCATCGTCGTCCAATCCGGTGTCCGTCCCGCCGCCACCGAGCGCCGCGACGACGTCTGCGATCTCGACGGGCTTGGTCAGGTACGACCTTGCTCCGCGGCGCACGGCCTCGACTGCCGTGGCGATGCTCCCATAGCCGGTCAGGACCACTACGACGACCTCTGGACTCCGAGTCCGCAACTCGTCGATGAAGTCGAGCGTCCACACGTTGCCGAGCCGCAGGTCCAGGAGGATGGACGACGGCTGGCATGTGACCAGGGCCTCACGAGCCCCGTCGAGAGTCCCGGCTTCGATGACGTCCATGCCGCGGTCGCGCAGCGCGCGCACGAGGCGTCCGCGAAACGGCTCATCGTCTTCCACGACCAGCGTCGGTGTCCCCGAGCGTCCGGCATCGTTCATGACGCGAACTCCCGCGGGACGACGATCTCCACTTCGGTGCCGGTGCCGGCGACGGAACGGATGTCGAGACGGCCACCGATCATCTCGAGCGTCTGCTTCACGACGAAGAGACCGAGGCCGCGGCCCTGTCCGGGTTTGGTGGTGAAGAATGGCTCGCACGCACGGGCCTGCTCGTCGGCACGCATGCCTCGTCCGCTGTCACGTACCACGAGCGATATGCGGTCACCAACAGCACGACCCGCGATCGTTACGCGACCGTCGTCGGGCGACGCGTCGAACGCATTGCGCACGACGTTGAGGATGGCGCGTGCCAGGCCCTCCACCGGCCAGTATCCGTCGAGACCTGGCGGCACCGCCACGTCGACGCGCGACCGGCGTTCGGCCGGCAGGCCCGCGAGCGCATCGGCGAGCACCGCATCGAGGGTCGTGGTGTGCAGGGCACTGCCGGCAGCCTGTCCCGCACGCCCGGCGAGGTCGTCGAGCAGTCCCCGACAGCGCCGCCCCTCGGACGAAATCAGCCGGAGATCGGCGACCACCGACGCAAGATCGGGAGGCGTTCGTTCGAGATCGCGCTCCAACTCACTCGCCGTGAGGACGATCGTCCCGAGTGGTGTGGCGAGCTCGTGTGCCGCATCGGCGGCCAGCGTCGCCAGGCGCGCCAGCGACGCACTCTCGGCCAGTCGCGCTTCGAGGGCGCGCACGTCGCGGTCGCGTTCCGCGACCGCCGTCGCCAGGCGCGTGACGAACACCGTGACAAGCGCTGCGGTACCGGCGAACGCCCAGAACATGCCCTGGAAGTGCTGAGCGACTTCCGGGTGCATGGCCATCGCGGCCCGCAGTTCCGGCGCGGTGGACACAAACAGCGTGCCATACGCGACCGTCGCGACAACGGCCGCGAGCGCGGCGATGCGCGCGCCGTGGACGAACGCGGCCTGCGTGATGAGCACGAGAAAGTAGATGCTGACGGGATTCAGCGGACCACCGGCAGCCAGCAGGACGACGGCCAGGCCGACCACGTCGACGAGAATCAAGCCGGCCGGCAGGTCGAGACGTCCCGGGCCGCGAGCGCTGCCGCGGCTGGCCCACCACACGTTGCTCGCCAGTGTGACCGCGACGACCAGGCCGACGATCCACCAGCGCACGGAGACGTCGAGGACGAGCGTGGCCATCAGCCCGGCCCCGATCTGCGCGAACGCCGTTGCCCAGCGCGCCGTCGTCAGCCACGGCAGGCCAACGCCCGGAGCGACAGGAGACGTGCGCGAGATCATGCCCACCATTGTCGTCCACTCGCCAGGCAACGACGCCGCCCATGCTGCGGGCTTTCCGTCCGACGCGCGCCGCGGATGGCGCCAGTCAGCGACTGGACGGGCTCTGTCCGGAATCCATCAAAACGGGAAGCGATCACCGCGCCGCGGCCCGGCGGTGCGCGCTTGGCGCGCATCCGACGAGTCGATGGAAGGCCGTCGCGAAGCTCTGCGACGACCCGAATCCCAGGTCGTAGGCGATGCGGGTCACCGACGCTGTCGTGTCGGCAAGACGGCGCTTGGCCTCGTCGATGCGCAACCCGAGGAAGTACTCGGCTGGTCCCGTGCCCGTGACGTCGCGGAAGCGAGCGGTGAAGTGCGAGACCGACAACCCCGCGACGCGAGCGAAGTCCGGCACCTGCCAGTTTCGGTCGAGTTGCGTCCGCATCCTGTGCAGCACCGGGTCCAGCCACTCGTCCGCCCCCCGAATGCGACGACGGCCCGAGGCCCTGACAAGGTCCAGCAGCAGCGCGACGAGCGCGCATCGTCGTGCGATGACGTCGAGCGCGTCTGTGCGACGCGTCCCCGTGAGCAGGGCATCGAGTGCCGCATGGCAGCCGCGCGGCGCACGGAAGTGGCGGGCCGGCAACGTGAGCAGCGCGCGCGTGAGTACTGTCGAATCGGTTGGCGGCAGACCGAGGAAGCGACCGCGTCCCGCGGCGGGTGCCAGGATCAACCAGTACAGGACGCCCCGGTTCTCGGGGTCTGGACCCGTACTGTGCCACTCGCCAGGCATGGTGACCAGCACCTCGCCGCCCTGCAGGTCGTAGCGGCGGCCACTCATCTCATAGCCCTGACGTCCCCTGTGGAGATAGCAGATCTCGATCATCCCGCGATGCCGGTGCGGCGGCAGGGGGGTATGCGGCGTCCGGTATCGATACCGCCCGAGCACGCGGGCGCCCGGCAGGCCCAGGCCGGCGAGATCGCGGATCTCACGCTCCGGCGTCGTCTCCAGATCGAGGGTCGTCATGTGTGAAATCGTCTGACCGCACATCCTGCGAAGTCAAATGCGTATCCGTGCGGCAGCATGTGCCGCATCATGTCCTACGACGCGCGCTTCCTCGAGACGTTCAACGCGCTGGCCACCCGGTTCGAAGAGGAACAGCGCGCGCCCCTCGCCACGGCGGCCGGCTGGATGGCCGATGCGGTGGCCGACGACCGCCTGATCTATCTCTTCGGCGGCGGCGGCCATACGTGCCTCGTCATGCAGGAGCTCTTCTGGCGTGCCGGCGGCCTCGCCAATCTCTGCCCGATGATCGACTTCTCGATCCATCCGGTGACACCCGCGTACATGTATCTGTCGCACGAACGGATGCACGGCGTGGGCGACGCGCTGGTGGACTACTACGGCCTGGGCGAGGGCGACCTCCTGCTGTGTTTCCACAGCTACGGATTCAACCCGCCGACCATCGACTGCGCGCTGCGCGCGAAAGAGAAGGGCGCACGCGTCGTGGGGATCTCGTCGAGTGAATGGGATCGGTGTACGCCGCGGGACTTTCCCCTGCGGCATCGAAGCGGCAAGCACCTCTTCGACGTCGCCGACGTCGCCATCGAGGACTACGTGCCCTTCGGCGACACGGTGATCCAGATCGAGGGCTTCCCGCAGCCGATCAGCGGGATCTCGAGCACCATCGACTTCTACATCGCGCACCGTCTCGAGATCGAGTGCGTCAAGGCGTGCGTGGCGCGGGGTATCTCGCCGCCGGTCTGGCGCAGTGCGAACGTGGCAGGCGGCGATGCCTGCAACGCCGCGCTGCGCGCCAGGTACAACCCGCGCGTCAAGTTCCTGTAACGCACCGGAGGATCACGTCGTGGCCGTCCAGGAAACCGGCGTCAGCTACTACGGCATCTCGTATCCCGAGCACGCGGGGCGCGACTTCGAGGAGATGAAGGCGCATCACTGCACCGCGGTGCTGCTCGCGCTCACGGAGTTCGACATCTTCTTCTGGACGCACAACATCCCGCGGATCGTGGACGAGGCAAAGAAGGCCGGGCTCACCGTGTACCTGAACACGTGGGGCATCGGCAAGTTCTTCGGGGGCGAAGCGCCGAGCCGCTTCCTGCAGGAGTGCCACCCGCACGACCGGCAGTGGACCGCGGTGACGGGCGAGCCACTGGCCGCGGCCTCGCCCTCGTCGCCGGCATTCCGCGAGTACGTCTGGGAGATCGTGGACCGCCTGGCGCGCGACTGCGACGCCGACGGCTTCTTCTGGGACGAGCCGCACTACGCCATGCCCATCGATCCCGTCGGCTATCAGAGCACCGCGGACTGGTCGTGCCGAAGCCCTCTCACGCAGGAGATCTTCCGGCGCAGATACGGGTACGAGATGCCGAAGACCCTCACCGAGACCGTCAGGCGCTTCCGTCACGACCAGGCCAACGAACTGCTGTCGGAGGCGGGGCGCATCGCCAAGGCGCGCAATCCCCGCCTGCGCATCACGCAGTGCAGCCTGCCGGCGGAGAACAACTACTACGTCTCGTACCAGCGTGGCTTCGACGACTGGGAACGCATCGCCGCGAACCCGCTGTACGACATCTTCTCCACGTCGATCGTGGTGAGCTACGACGTGTCGCTCGACGTACACCGACGGCTCGCAGAGAAGACCGTCAGCCTCGCACGGCGGCACGGCAAGGTGCCGCAGCGCTGGATCATGAGCTACTTCGACAGCCCGCGTCCCGTCACCGTGATCAAGGACATCGCGCGCTGTTACGCCGAGGCCGGCATCGAGTCGATCTTCTCGTGGACGTATCGTGCCGGCAAGGGCACGTTCCTCGAAGCCCCCGACCCCGATCTCGCCTGGGCCACGCTTGGCGAGGCCTTCGCCGAGGTGAGACGATGACCGGCCCGGCCCGATTCGATCGACGCACCTGGCTCACGCACGCGTCCACGCTGCTCGCAGCCGGCTTGGCCGCGCCGCTCACCGCTCAGGGTGCGCCCCTGACGGTGCGCGACGAAGGCGAGAACGGACTGACAGTTCGAGAGGGTGAGGCACTCGTCCTGCGGTACCACTACGCGACGGTGCCCGTACCCGAGTCCCTGCGTCGCGGGCTCGGCGCACGCGAGGCCGAGAGCATGCGCCGGTACGGCCATCCGCGCAGCGACTACATCCACCCGCTGTACGGCCTCGATGGCATCGCGATGACCGACGACTGGTCGAAGGACCACCCGCATCATCGCGGCATCTACTGGGCCTGGCCCGAAGTGACGTACAAGGGCGACCTGGGTGACCTGCACGCGTTGCAACGCGTGTTCGCGCGGCCCACCGGTCGATTCACCATGACGACGGGCGACGCCGTTGCGACCATCGAGGCCGAGAACGAGTGGCGCTGGGACGATGTGACGCCGATCGTGCGGGAGCATGCGCGACTCGACGTACACCGCCGTGGAGCGCACGGCAGGTTCATCGATCTGCAGTTCACGTTCGCGGCGCTGGCCGAGAGCGTCACCATCGCGCGACGCGGCACCAACGCCTACGGCGGGTTGAACACGCGACTCGCACCGGTGAGCGACCTGCGTCTGTCGCATCACGCCGACGATCCCGGCACACCCGTGCGCATGGCCTGGCAGACGGCTGCGGGCAGGTGGCGTGGGGCGTCAGCCCCTGCGTCGCTCACGATCTTCGAACGTGCCGACAACCCGGGCTATCCCGGCGACTACATCCAGTTCCCGGATTTGCCGTGGCTGCAGCCCACGTTTCCTGCCGCAGGGACGCGCTATCCGCTCGAACGCGACACACCGCTGGTGCTGCGGTACCGGCTGTGGGTGCGCGCGGGCGATTCGCCGCTGGATGCCGAGTACCGGACGCAATGGCTCGCGTTCCAGAAAGGGTGAGCCCTTCATGAAGACGACCTCTACCACCTCGCGACGCCAGTTCCTCCAGTCATCAGCCGCCGTCGTGGCGGCGCCATACATCGTTCCCGCGTCAGCGCTGGGACGCGGACAGGCGCCACCGCCGAGCGACAGGATCAATCTGGGCATCATCGGCGTCAACGGCATGGGCACCTCGAACCTGCGCAACTGCGCGATCCATCCCGACGTGCAGGTGACCGCCGTTTGCGACGTCTGGCAGAAGCGGGTCGATGCGATCCTTGCGACACATCCGTCGGCGCGCGGGTACCGTGACCATCGCGAGTTGCTGGCGCGCAGCGACGTGGACGCCGTGATCGTCGCATCGCCGCCGCACTGGCACACGCTGATGGCCATCCATGCCCTCGAGGCGGGCAAGGACGTCTATCTGCAGAAGCCGATGACGCTGTACCCGGACGAGACGCTCGCCGTCCGCAACGCCGTCAGGCGGCACAAGCGCGTCTGCCAGATCGGCACGCAGATCCACGCGAGCGACAACTATCGACGCGTGGTGGAGCGGATTCGCTCCGGACAACTCGGACCGATCGGCGTGGTGCGTACGCTGAACGTGCTGAACCAGGGGCCGGATGGCATCGGGACGGCACCGGTCGGGCCCGCGCCGGCCGATCTCGACTGGGACCGCTGGCTGGGTCCAGGACCGGCGATCCCCTACAACGCCCTGCTGGCCGCCGACAGCTACAACCACTGCTCGTTCTTTGCCTACTCCGGCGGCTGGACGCCCGGAATGGCGCCGCACATCATCGACCTGCCCGTGTGGGCGCTCGACCTCGGCGTCCCGCTCGTGACCACGTGTTCGGGCGGACGCTACATGGTCGGCGGCGACGGCGACGCGCCAGACGTGCAGGAAGTGGTCTGGCAGTATCCGAAGCTGACCATGACCTGGACGATGAGCATGTGCAACAGCTTCGCGTTCGACTTCGGACGCGGCGTGCCCGATCGACGGCTCGGCATCTACTTCCACGGCCTGCGCGGGACGCTCTTCAGCAATTACACGAAGCACGAGGTCGTTGGCGAGGGCGATCTCCTGCGTGATGGAGCGCCGCCGCCGGAGTCGATTCCACCGTCGCCCGGCCACGAGCGCGAGTGGCTCGACTGCGTGAAGTCACGAGCCACGCCGAGTTGCAGTCCGGACTACCACTACAGGGTGGACCTCGCGCTCACGCTGGCCAACCTGTCGTATCGTCTGGGCCGCTCGGTGCGATTCGACCCGCGCACCGAACGGATCGTGGGCGATCCGGAAGCCGCACGACTGGCGCGTCCCGAGTACCGCGCGCCGTGGACGTTCCCGGCGCAGTATCTGTAAGCCGATGTCGACCGTTTCGAGTCAGGCGCCCCGATTCGGCGTCCTGGTGCACGGCGCGGGCTGGGTCGCCGGCCAGCACCTGGCGGCGTGTGCCGCCCATGCCCTCACGCGCGTGGTCGCGGTGTCGAGCCGTACCGTCGACAGCGCGCGGCAGCGGGTCGCGGCGGCCGGCCTCGACGATGTGCCCTGCTATGCCGACCTGTCCCGCGCGCTGGCGCATCCCGGCGTGGACATCGTCTGTATCTGCACGCCGCAGCATCTGCACGCCGAGAACGTCGTGGCGGCTGCCCGTGCCGGCAAGCATCTCGTCATCGAGAAGCCGGTGGCCAACAGTCTCGCCGACATGCGCCGGATGCAGCGGGCCGTGCGCGACGCCGGAGTGCGAACGGTGGTCAGCTTCGTGCTGCGATGGAACCCGCTCTTCCGCGAGATGAAGCGACGCATGCACGCGGGGGTGATAGGGCGGCCGTACTACGTCGAAGCCGACTACCTCAGTCACAACGGCAGCTGGTGGTCCGGGTGGGACGACGCGCGCACAGTGGAGGGCGGCGTCAGCGCCATGCTCGTCGGCGGCTGTCATGCCGTGGACGCTCTCAGGTGGTTCGCGTCCGACGGCGAGTTCACTGCCGCAAGGCCTGTCGAGGTGTTCGCGGTGCGTGGCGGGTATCGGAAGGGCACGACGCGCGAGTACAGCCCCGTGACGCACACATGGTCGGACGATGCGCCGTCGATGGAGTACGACGGACTCGAAGTGGCGCTGGTGACGTTCGACAACGGCGTCGTCGGCAAGATCAGCGTGAACGCCGACTGCATCATGCCGTATCGGTTCCCTGTTCGCGTGTTCGGCGACCGCGGCACGTTCCTCGACAATCGCGTGTGGTCGCCCGGCACGCCCCCTGCGCCCGGGTGGGAGCCCCTCTCAGGTACTCCCCCCGACTCGAGCGACGTGAGCCATCATCCGTTTCGGGCACAACTCGATCACTTCGTCGAGTGCCTCACGCAGGGCGTCGACTCCCACTGCAACCTCGACGATGCCGCACTGACGCACGAAGTCGTGTTCGCGGCGCAGGCGTGTTACCGCGATGCGCAACCGGTGCGTCTGGCCTCGCTGAGGTGACACATGGCCCGTGGCCTCCTGAACCACGCGCACGCAACGGGTGGCGCGATAGGATTGCGCGCATGACGGTGCTGATTCGATGGATGGTCGCGTGTGTCGTCGTGAGCCCGCTTGCCTGCGTGTCCGCGTGGGCGCAATCGCCCGATCGCCCGTTCGGCACGCTGCGTGAGCAGGCGGTCCTGCAGCAGCAGTGGCTCCAGGCGCGGCTCGACACGTTCCTGCCGGGACTCCTGCGCAAGCACGGCATCGACATGTGGGTGGTGTCGATGCGCGAGTACAACGAAGATCCGGTCTTCAAGGCGATCGTCGGCCCGGAGACGTTCGCCGCGCGGCGCCGCACCATCTACGTCTTCTTCGACAGGTGCGCCGCCACCAACGCACCGCCCGCGCCGGCGTGCGTGGAACGCATCGCGCTCGGCGGATCGTCGCAGGGCGGCGTCTTCCAGGCACGCCGATCGACGACGAAGGCCGCCGGCGACGTGGGGCGCGGCGTCCAGGCCGAGTTGTGGGGCGACCAGCAATGGCAGGTGCTCGCGCGCGTGATCGAGGAGCGGCAGCCGCGCGTCATCGGCATCAACAGATCGACGGTGTTCGCCTTCGCCGACGGCCTGTCGAGCGGCGAGTTGCAGGGGATGTCCGCCGCGCTCGGCAGCACGTGGACGACACGATTGCGCGACGCCGGGGGATTGCCCGTCGAATTGCTGGCGGTACGACTTCCCGAGGAAGAGGCGTTCTTCGAGCGAATGCAGGTACTCGTCTGGTCGCTCACGCAGGAGATGTTCTCGTCGAAGACCATCACGCCCGGCACGACGCGCACGAGCGATCTCGTCTGGTGGTGGCGGCAGCGTGTGAACGACCTCGGCCTCGGCACGTGGTTCCAGCCGAGCGTCAGTGTCCAGCGCAAGGGCGCGTCGGCCGCGCAGCTCGGCGCCGATCCCGTGATCGAGCGGGGCGACGTCCTGCATTGCGACGTGGGCATCACGTCCGCGCGCCTCAACACCGACACGCAGCACAACGCGTACGTCTTGCGTGCCGGAGAGACGGCCGCACCAGCGGGTCTCGTCCGTGCACTCGCCAATGGCAACGCCATGCAGAACATCCTCATGGAGGAGATTCGCCCGGGCCGCACCGGCAACGAGATCCTCTCGAGCGCCCGGCAGCGGATGCAGCAGCGCGGCATCGACGGCACGTTCTACGCACACGCCATCGGCCTGCACGGTCATGGCGCCGGTCCGCTCATCGGCCTCTGGGACTACCAGGACGGCGTCCCCGGCAATGGCGACGCGCGCGTCATTCCGTCCATGTGGTACTCGATCGAGTTGCAGGCGACGACGCCGGTCGCGGAGTGGGACGGTCAACCGGTGCGCATGGCACTCGAAGAGGACGCCATCATCGATGCGAGCGGCCGGATCCGTTGGGCCCTGCGTCGCCAGGACGCGCTCTTCCTCGTGCACTGAGCATCGCGACTGCCTGGCCAGTCCGAACGTGTGCGGCGCGATCAACGCGCCTCAGGACTACGGCTCGAGCTCGTAGACGCGGAATCGCCCGTCGCGGTGGAGTTCCCGGAGCGGCAGGTCACGGTCGATGACCAGCACGTCGAGATCGAACCGGCGGGCGAGGTCGCGGGCCTCGACGGCATCGAGGTCCGAGAAGTCGCCGATGGCGTCGATGCGGGCCTGGACGCGCGTGGCCACGTCGCGATCGTACAGGGACACCGCCGCGTCCTTCACACCCTCGACGAGGACATCGCGCCGCGCCGTCAACCGCATGCTGTGGCCGAACTTCCAGTCGTGGTCGGGATCGGCGAGCACGTACGTGTCCACCGGCGTGCGGGCGGCGATCCAGCCGCCGATGCGCACCCACGCGGTGTCCTCGAGCCGGGCCTGCACGAACGACCGCTCGGGATGCTCGACGAGCATGATGTAGGTGCCGCGCGCCGCGGATGCGACAAGCAGCGTCACCGCCACCGCGGCCGGCCGCCAGCCGGCCATCGCGGACGGCCCCCCGAACGGGCTTCCCACAGGCCTCCCGGGGGCGGCCGTGGCGCCTCGCCCTCCCTCGGCTACGAACCACGTCACAGCGAGGACGGCAAACAGGTCGAGCACCCAGAAGATCCGCGACGTCTGCAACTGGACGGCGAGCGCGAGTCTGCCCGCAATCAGCGGCAGCGACGCGAGGAACAGCGCGGTGAGCGCGACGGTCCCGGCCGCCATGCCCGTTTCCCAGCGCGCGGCGATGCCTATCCGCCGCCGCCACGCAACGACGCCAACGATGACGACGGGCAGGAGGAGGTTGACAAGCCACGCCGACGCCGGCCATGCGGTCGGGAAGACGTAGTCCTTGGCGGCAAACGGCCGCACCCATGCGGCGTCCATGACCCGCAGGCCCTCTGCCAGGGGCGTGAGCCACAGCGCGGCGACGGCCGCCAGGCCTGCGGCCGTCCCTGCTGCCATCAAGCGCGCGCGGTAGCGCGGCAGCAGGACGAGTGCCGCCGTCGACAGCCACACCGCCCACCACAACCCCGTCGTCGGATGCAGCACCATGGCCAGCGCGACGAGCGCGCAGGCCGCACCGAGTCGCTCGCGCGCCCACGCCGCCGCGGCGGCGACGCAGCGCACGCCGGCCAGGTGCCAGTCCGGCCGGCCGGCGGCGAAGCGGTCTTCGACGACCCAGTCGAGGTACGGCTCGGCGGGCACCGGCCAGGCA
>JADLFL010000073.1 GCA_020845575.1 Acidobacteriota bacterium
GCTGACGACCGGGCTGAAGCCCGTTCGCTCCACCTGAATCCGGTGGCCCCTCGCCGAAGCACCGGAGGCGCGAAGGCGGGCCGGTGCTGCCCTGAGCGAGCGAAGCGAGTCGAAGGGTCGCCCGGCCGTGTTCACTTCCGAACACCTTTCCGTCCGACTCTGAACGGCCCGGAAACGGAGATCGCGAGAATGCGGGGCTGAGGCGGGCACGCGGGTTGCTCTTCTCCCGTCCGTGGATCGGCCTCTCGAAGCCTCCGTTCGTCGACGACTGCTCGCCAGGCGCTGGGTGCCGCTCGCGCTTGGCGGCGTGGTCGTGGCGTCGGGACTCGTGTGGGGCACCGACCTGCTCAGGCCGTCGGTGCGACGCAGCAGCATCAGGACCGCGCGCGTCGATGCGGGGCCGCTCGAGGCGTCGCTGACGGCGTCTGGCACTGTGGTGCCGTCCATCGAACACGTGATGGCGAGCCCGATCGACGCGCGCGTCATCGCCGTGCTGCGGCGCGTGGGCGACGCCGTGAAAGCCGGCGATCCGATCGTGCGGCTCGACACCAGCGCGTCGGAACTCGACGCCGAGAAGCTGCGCCAGCGCATCGCCATCAAGGACAACGAGCAGGCGCAGGCGAAGCTCACGCTCGAAGCGAAGCTGATCGAACTGGACGGCCAGATCGCGTCGAAGGATCTCGAGCTACAGGCCCTCCAGGCGGCGCTGGCGAGCAACAGGTCGCTCGCGAAGGAAGGCCTCGTGTCGCAGGAAGGCCTGCGCGAGTCGGAGCTCAAGGCCGCCCAGGCTGGCGTGGATCTCGCGCGCCTGAAGCAGAGCCGCGCCAATGCCGAGACCACCAGCCGCGCGCAGCTCGACGGCCTGTCGCTGGAGATGGTGTCGCTCCGCGCCGAGGACGCGCAGCAGCGACGGCTGCTCGAGCGCACGACCACGAAGAGCGATCGCGATGGCGTGCTGACGTTCGTCAAGGACGAAGCCGGTGCGCTCGTGAGGCAGGGCGAGGTGCTGGCCCGCGTGGCAGATCTCTCCACCTTCCGCGTCGACGCCACGACGTCGGACATCAACGCGTCGCGCGTCAGCGCCGGCCTGCCCGTCGTCGTGCGGCTCGACGCGCTCACCACCACAGGCCACGTCAGCGTCGTCGAACCGCAGATGCAGAACGGTGCGCTGCGCTTCCAGGTGTCGCTCGACGAGGCCAGCGCCGCGTGGCTGCGATCCAATCTGCGCGTGGACGTGCAGGTGATCACCGATCGCAAGCCGCGCGTCCTGCGCGTGGCGCGCGGTCCGTTCGCGCAGGGCGGCGGCGCACAACTGGCCTTCGTGCTGCGCAACGGCCGCGCCTATCGCACACCCGTCCGCTTCGGCGTCTCGAACTTCGACTACTTCGAGATCGTCGAGGGTCTCGCCGAAGGCGACGAGATCATCGCCTCGGACATGCGCGACTACGAAGCCATCCCGGAACTGCGCGTGAAATGAGGCGGCCTGAGCCGTGAACCGAAAGTGTCCCCCATGATCCACCTCGAACAGATTCAGAAGGTCTATCGCACCGATCGCATCGAGACGGTGGCGCTGGCCGACATCAACCTCCGCGTCGAGCAGGGCGAGTTCGTCTCGATCATGGGACCGTCCGGGTGCGGCAAGAGCACGCTGCTCAACCTGATGGGCCTGCTCGATGAACCCAGCGACGGACGGATCACGCTCAACGAGAAACCCGTCGACTCGTACCGCGATCGCGACCTGGCGCGCATACGCAATCGCGACATCGGCTTCATCTTCCAGACCTTCCACCTGATCCCCGACCTGAAGGTCGTGGACAACGTGGAGCTGCCGCTGCTCTATCGCACGAGCTCGGCGAAGCAGCGGCGCACGCTGGCGACCGAGGCACTCGAACGCGTGGGCCTCGGGTCGCGCACGGACCACTTCCCGTCTCAACTCTCCGGCGGACAGCAGCAGCGCGTCGCCATCGCCCGCGCCATCGTCGGCAAGCCGATCGTGCTGCTCGCCGACGAGCCGACGGGCAACCTCGACTCGGCGATGGGCGACGAGGTGATGGGCATCCTCACCACGCTCAACACCGAGGGCACCACGATCGTCATGGTCACGCACGACCCGCAGAAGGCCGAGCAGACCCACCGCATCATCCGCCTGTTCGACGGCCGTCAGGTGATGTGATGCTTGCCAGCTACCTCACGCTCGCCTGGAAGGTCCTGGCACGCCGGAAGGTGTTCACGGCCATCAGCCTGTTCGGCACGAGCTTCACCCTCGTCGTGCTGACGGTGGCCGTCGCGCTGTTCGACCACACGCTCTCGCCGATGCCACCCGAGGTGAACCTGAACCGGACGTTGGTCATGAACCGTGCTCGCATGCAGGGCGACGGCAACACGTGGCAGAGCGCGCCGGGCTATCGGCTCATCCATGAATACGCGCGCAGACTGCCTGGCGTCGAACTGATGACGGTGCAGACCGAGGGATCGCTCGCGGTGTCGTTCGTCGACGGCCGCAAGATCGAGTCGACGCTCAAGCACACCGACGCGGAATTCTGGCGCGTCTACCAGTTCGTGTTCCTGGAAGGCAGTCCGTATGTCGACGCCGACGTCGAGTCGGCCCGACTGTCGCTCGTGATCAACGAGACGAGCCGGAAGCGGTTCTTCGGCGGCCAGGCGGCGCTGGGCCGCTACATCGACGCGGATGGTCAGCGGTTCCAGGTGATCGGTGTGGTCGAGGATGTCCCGTCGATGCGCACGCCGTCGGCCGACCTCTACGCGCCGCTCACGACGCAGAAGTCGAAAGGGTGGGAAGAGGAGTACCTCGGCAACTTCACGCCGGCCTTCCTGCTCGGCCCGGGCGCCAGGCCGGAGGACGTGCGCGCCGAGTTGCACTCACGCCTGTCGACCTGGAAATCCACGCAGTCGCAGTGGAAGACACTGTCGGCGACGCTCGAGACGCCGTTCGACAGCATGGGACGCAGTCTCTATCCAGGAGACACGGACTTCACACGCACCTACGGCGGGTTCCTGCGGGGGATCCTCCTCATCGGTGCGCTGATGTTCATGGCGCTGCCGGCCATCAACCTGGTGAACCTGAATGTGAGCCGAATCATGGAGCGGGCATCGGAGATTGGCGTGCGCAAGGCCTTCGGCGCGTCGAGCCGGACCCTGGTCGTGCAGTTTGTCGTCGAGAACCTGGCACTCACGGTGATCGGCGGGCTGATCGGCTTCCTGCTGGCCGGAGTCGTGCTGCGGGCCATCAACCAGAGTGGACTCATTCCGTACGCCGCACTCGCCCTCAACGCGCGCATCTTCCTGTGGGGCCTGGCACTGGCCATCGCCTTCGGGCTGCTCTCGGGGGTCTATCCCGCCTGGCGCATGTCGCGCGTCCACCCGGTGGTCGCCTTGAAGGGAACGAGGTAGATCATGGCCCTGCACCTGCTGAAGTTGATCTGGAACCGCAAGCGGTCGAATGCCCTGATCATCGCGGAGATCCTGCTGTCGTTCCTCGTGCTCGCGGGCGTGACCACGATCGCGATGCACTACTGGCGGAACTACCAGTCGCCGCTTGGCTTCTCGTACGCGCGCATCTGGGACATCGTCGTGCGCGTGCCCAGGGGGATCGATTCGACACCTGACGTGGAACGCGAGCGCCTCGCGCGCTTCTCACGCCTGGTGGACGCCGTCCGCCAGATGCCAGAAGTGGAATCGGTGAGCCACATCGAACTGCCGACGTTCCGCAACTGGCAGTGGAACAGCGACTTCAACCTGCCCGACGGGCGTGAGGTCGCGTTCAACGGCAATCGCGGCGGCGACGATCTGGCCGAGACACTGTCGATCCCGGTGGTCGACGGCCGATGGTTCTCGCGCGAGGACACGGGGCAGAGCTGGGAGCCTGTCGTGATCAACGCGGCGATGGCGCGCCATGTCTTCGGCACCGAGCAGGCGGCAGGCAAGACGATACCGCGCGGGGAGAGACCGGGCCGGCGGAGCAGTGGTCCTCCGCAGCGGCCGCAGCGTGTCGTGGGCGTCATTCAGGACTTCCGGCAGTTCGGGGAGTACTCCACGCCAGCCAACTACCTGTTCGTGCGCAATGACATCGTGTCCGCGTCGCAGCCGCCCACGCCGGGATCCCGCACCGCAGCGGAGACCGGTGCCCGCGGCGACGGCACCTCCGCGACGCCCGATGGGTCGGCCGACAGCGACCGCGTCGACGCACGGCTGCCCAACGCCATCGTCGTGCGCGTCCGCCCTGGCGTCACCGCGGAGTTCGAGGAGCGGCTGGTGACGACGTTGCAGGCCATGGCGCCGGACTGGAGCTTCGGCATGAAGCCGACCGCGGATGTGCGGACCGAGTACCTGCGCAGCACCTACCTGACGCCGCTGGCCATCATGGGAATGGTCGCCGGATTCCTGTTGCTGATGGTGGCACTCGGCCTGAGCGGCGTGCTCTGGCAGAACGTGACGCAGCGGATTCGCGAACTCGGCCTGCGCCGCGCGAAGGGCGCCGACCGCGCGCGCATCAGGCGGCAGATCCTCGCCGAGATCGCACTGATGACCAGCATCGGCATCGTCGCCGGAGGGCTCCTGCTGGCGCAACTGCCGATGCTCGGCTGGCTGGGAGTCGTGCCAGTGAGTGTGTTCGTGGCCAGCCTCCTCCTCGCCGCGACACTGCTGACGCTGTTGACGACGTTCTGCGGCTGGTATCCCGCCTTGCTCGCCACCCGCATCCCGCCCGCGGACGCGTTGCGGTATGAATAGACCTGCATGCATCCGATCCTCATCGTCGACGATGACGACGCCGTGCGGGCGTCGCTGGCGTTGCTGCTGAAGCAGGCCGGCCTGAAGACGCACGCCGTGGGCACGCCGGATGCGGCGTTGGCGTGGCTTGCCGCACATCAGTGCGCGCTCGTGCTGCAGGACATGAACTTCTCGCGACGCACGTCTGGCGACGAAGGCATCGACCTGCTGCGACGCGTGCGAGAGGCGCATCCATCGCTTCCGGTAATCCTCATCACCGCGTGGGGGTCCATCGCGCTCGCCGTCGAGGGCATGCGGCTCGGCGCGGCGGACTTCGTGACCAAGCCGTGGACCAACGCCGCGCTGCTCCAGACGGTGCGCACGGCGCTCGGTGTGGCAGGCGCGACAGCGGGTCCAGACACCACGCCGATCACGCGCGACGATCTCGACGCCAGCTTCGACTTCGACGCCATCGTCACGGCCGATCCCCGCATGCTCGCGCTGCTGCGCCTCGTGGGTCGCGTGGCGGCCACCGATGCGTCCGTGTTGATCACGGGAGAGAGCGGAACGGGTAAGGAACTCGTTGCAGACGCGCTGCACCGCAACAGTCATCGCCGGCGCAAGCCGTTCGTGAAGGTGAACCTGGGCGGCGTGTCGGCGTCGCTCTTCGAGAGCGAGATGTTCGGGCACGTGCGCGGCGCGTTCACCGACGCGCGGCACGACAGGCAGGGTCGCTTCGATCTCGCCGACGAGGGCACGATCTTCCTCGACGAGATCGGCGACCTCGACGCGTCGTCGCAGGTGAAGCTGCTGCGCGTGCTCCATGACCGTACGTACGAAGCGCTCGGCTCGAGCCAGCCGCGCACGGTGGACGTTCGCGTGGTGGCCGCCACCAATCGCTCGCTGCCGGACATGGTACGCCGCGGGGAGTTCCGCGAGGACCTGCTCTATCGCATCAACCTCATCACGGTGCCGCTGCCGGCGCTGCGCGAACGGGCCGGCGACATTCCGCTGCTCGCGCGGCGGTTCGTGCAGGCCATCGCGCAGCAGCAGGGGCGCGATACGTTGACGCTCGGCCCCGGTGCCATCCGGTGGCTGCAGGCACAGCCCTGGCCGGGCAACATCAGGCAGCTCAAACAGTGGATCGAGCGCGCCGCGCTGGTCGCACCGGGACCGGTACTCGATGTCGCTGACTTCGAAGCGACGGCTTCCATGGAGCGCACCGCGCCATCGTCAGGTCCCGACACGCTGCCCGCCGTAGGCAGCATGACGATGGAGGAGATCGAACGCGCGATGATCCTCAAGTCGCTGCGACACCATGGCGGCAACCTGAGTCGCGTGGCCGACTCGCTGGGCTTCAGCCGCGCCGCGCTGTATCGTCGACTGGAGAAATACGGAATCTCGGTGTGACGCTGCGGCGCCTCTTCTACGCGTACCTCCTCGCGCTGCACGCCGTGGCCGCCGTCCTCGCGTGGCACGTCGCCGGTGACGTGCCGTGGCGAGTGCTGCTCATCGAGGCAGGACTCGTGGCGTCGGCCCTCGCCGGCATGTGGCTCGTGGACCGCCTGCTCCGCGCGCACGCGCTCGTGCAAGAGAGCGCGCAACTGCTCGAAGAGAGCGACTACACCACGCGCTTCAGGCCAACCGGACAGGTCGAGATCGATCGCCTGATCGCGATCTACAACAGGATGGCCGACGCCCTGCGCGCCGAGCGCGTGCGCGTACGGGAGCAACACCACTTCCTGCAGAGCCTGCTCGATGTCTCGCCGTCGGGTGCCGTGATCCTCGATCACGACGGACGCGTGGGCTTCCTCAACCCCGCCGCCCGGCGGTTGCTCGGGCCCGATGTGGAGCCCGGCGTGATGGCCGCGTCGACGGGCAAGCTGCTCGGTAACGTCATGGTCGCGCTCGATGCGTCTGCATCGGCGATCGTCACGCTGGGTGGGGGCCGCCGCGCGAAGGCGAGCCGCGGCTCGTTCATGGATCGCGGGTTCAGCCGTACGTTCCTGCTCGTCGAGGAATTGACCGACGAACTGCGCCAGGCCGAGCGCGCGGCCTACGAGAAGCTGATTCGCATGCTGTCGCACGAGGTGAACAACTCGGTGGCCGCGTCGAATTCCCTGCTCACATCGTGTCTGGTGCTCGCACAGCAACTGCCGGAGGAGTCGCGCGCCGATCTGGATGGCGCGCTGCGCGTGGTGATGACGCGCACCGGGCAACTCGGTGCGTTCATGAAAGCGTTCGCCGACGTCGTGCGACTGCCGGAGCCACGGCTGGCATCGTGCGACGTCAATGCGCTGCTCGAACACCTGTGCCGCCTCATGGCCGCGGACGCCGCGAGCCGCGGCATCGCGCTCGACATGTCGCTCGCTTCCATCCCTTCGGTGTCCCTCGATCGCATGCTCATGGAGCAGGCCCTGGTCAACATCGTCAAGAACGCGATCGAGGCGGTGGACCGCGGCGGGCGCGTGATCGTCCGCACGGGCATGAGCGGCACGCAACCGTTCATCCAGATCGAAGACACCGGCCCCGGCCTTGCGCCGGAAGTCCAGGCACACCTCTTCACGCCGTTCTTCAGCACCAAGGAGTCGGGTCAGGGTATCGGCCTCACGCTGGTGCAGGAAATCCTGACGCGCCACGGCTTCGCCTTCTCGCTCGACGGCCCGCCAGGTGGCCCGACACGTTTCACGATCTGGATGGGATGCGAGGCCGGCAACGGGCAACCGGCAACCCGCAACCGGCAAGACACGATGGAGTGAACGGGCGGCAGTGACTGTGGGGACATCGCGTCCCGGCGCGGGTGGTGACGGACGGTGTGGGCGACCGGTTGCCGGTTTTGCCGGTTGCCGGCCGTTCCGCATTACCCTTTCCGCATGCTGCACCCGCATCGGTACTTCGACCCGGACCCTGCCACGCGGAAGATCGCGATCGACCTCTATACACAGGTGGAGTCGCTGCCGCTCGTCTGCCCGCACGGACACGTCGAGCCGGCGCTCCTGGCGGGCAACGCGCGCTTCCCCGATCCGGCGACGCTGCTCGTCATCCCCGACCACTACGTGACGCGCATGCTGTACTCGCAGGGCATCGCGCTCGAGCGGCTGGGCATTCCCACGCGCGACGGCACACCGGTCGAGACGGATCCCAGGCGAATCTGGCAACTCTTCGCCGACCACTTCCATCTGTATCGCGGCACGCCGACCGGCGGATGGCTGAAGCACGAGTTCGAAGGCGTCTTCGGCATCACCGAGCCCCTCAACGGCGCGAACGCGATGGCCATCTACGACCATCTCGACGCGTGCCTCTCGCAACCCGAGTATCTGCCGCGTGCACTCTACGAGCGCTTCGGCATCGAGGTGCTCTGCACCACCGATGCCGCGGGTGACACGCTCGAACACCACAAGGCGATGCGCGACGAAGGCTGGGGCAACGTGCGGCCGACGTTCAGGCCCGACATGGCCGTCACGCTCTCGCACCCGTCGTGGCACGCGGAGATCGATCGCATCGGTGCGCTCACAGGCGAGTCGATGTCCACGTACGCCTCGTTCATCCGCGGACTCGAGTCACGCCGCGCCGCGTTCAAGGCGCTCGGCGCCACCGCCACAGATCACGCCGTCGTCGTGCCCTACACCGAGCGGCTGGACGATGGCGAGGCTGGTGCGCTCTATGAGCGTGCACTCGCCGGACGCGCGAGCCAGGCCGACTCGGACCGCTTCGGCGCGCACATGCTGATGGAACTGGCGCGCATGAGCGTGGAAGACGGCCTCGTGATGCAGTTGCACCCGGGCAGCTTCAGGAACCACAACACCCGCATCTTCGACCGCTTCGGCCCCGATCGCGGGTGCGACATTCCGCTCGCCACCGAGTACACGCGCAACCTGCACGCGCTGCTCGACGCGTGCGGCAACGAGCCCGGATTCACACTCGTGCTCTTCACGCTCGACGAGACCACGTACAGCCGCGAGCTCGCACCACTCGCCGGACACTACCCCGCCGTGGTACTCGGTCCGCCGTGGTGGTTCCACGACAGCGTCGAAGGCATGCTGCGCTTCCGCCACATGGCCACCGAGACGGCCGGCTTCTACAACACGGCTGGCTTCAACGACGACACGCGCGCGTTCCCGTCGATCCCCGCCCGCCACGATGTCGCCCGCCGCGTGGACGCGACATTCCTGGCGCAACTTGTCACGCGTCACGTGATCGACGAGTCGGAGGCACACGACGTAATCGGTGAGCTCGCTACGGGACTGGTGCGCCGCGTATATCGACTCGGTGACTGAAGCTGGCTCGAACGGTGACACCGGTCCCTCACGGCGCTGGCGTAGAATGACGGTCGTGTCCGACATTCGTGTATTGGCCGACGCGTTGTACGCCGAGGAGATTGCACGGGCACGCGCGATGAGTCCCGAGGACAAGCTGCTCGAAGGCCCGCGCCTCTTCGACCGGGCCTGCCGTCTGATGGCCGTCGGAATCCGCCACGAACACCCACAACTCGACGAAGCCGCCGTGCAAGCCCTGGTACGCGAGCGACTGGCCATTGCCGACAGGCTCGAGGGTCGTGAACGCTGACGAGGCGGTCGTCGCCGTACTCATGGCACACGGGCGTTGCTGGAGGAGATTCGGCAGTCGGTGCCGTGAGGCGCGGGGTCATCGGCAACCACAGCCAGCCGTCCTGTACACTGGCCCGCGTGTCGCGCCTGGTCGTCTCTCTTGCGCTGCTGGCGGCATCCGTCGCGTGCTCGCGCGAACCTGCGTCTCCGGGCATGGCAGGGGCACCTCCCGTGACCGACATCCATTCGTTCGCGCGGCCGGCAGACGCGCGCGTGACGCACGTCTCGCTCGACCTGACGGCAGACTTCGACGCGCACGTCCTCTCCGGAAGCGCGACGTTGACCTTCGAGCGCCGGCCCGGCGTGCGTGAACTGGTCCTCGACACGCGCGGCCTCGACATCGCGCGCGTCGTCGATCACCGGTACGAAGCGGTGTCGTTCACGCTGCAACCGGCTGTGGAGCACCTCGGACAGGCGCTCACGATCGCGCTGCCGACTACAGGCGATCGCGTGCGCGTCGAGTACCGCACGCGGCCAGACGCCGCGGCACTCCAGTGGCTCACGCCCGCGCAGACAGCCGGCAAGCGATACCCGTACCTCTATTCGCAGGGCCAGGCGATCCTCACGCGCACCTGGATCCCGACGCAGGACAGCCCCGGCATCCGCCAGACGTACGACGCGGCGATCACCGTGCCGCGTCCGCTGAAGGCAGTGATGGCCGCGGAGATGCTGACGCCCGACGGCGAGGGCGCCGGCGACACGCGCACGTTCAGGTTCCGCATGGAGCAGGCGATCCCGCCGTACCTGATCGCGCTGGCGGCGGGCGACATCGCGTTCCGGCAGCTCGGGCCACGCACCGGCGTCTACACGGAACCGGTGGTGCTGGATCGCGCGGCGAACGAACTCGACGACATCGAACGCATGGTCTCTGCCGCCGAAACGCTGGGTGGACCGTATCGCTGGGGACGCTTCGACGTCCTCGTGCTCCCGCCGTCGTTCCCGTTCGGCGGCATGGAGAACCCACGACTCACGTTCGCCACGCCGACGATCCTCGCCGGCGATCGCTCGCTCGTCTCCCTCCTCGCGCACGAGCTCGCGCATTCGTGGTCGGGCAACCTCGTGACCAACGCGACGTGGGGCGACTTCTGGCTCAACGAAGGCGTCACCACGTACTTCGAGAACCGGATCATGGAGGCGCTCTACGGGCCCGAACGCGCGCAGATGCTGGCCAGTCTCGGCCGCGGCGAACTGACGCGCGAGATGGCGGCGCTGCCGGCAGCCGACACGAAGCTCGCCCTCGATCTCCAGGGCCGCGACCCTGACGATGGGATGACGTCGGTGGCGTACGAGAAGGGTGCAGCGCTGCTCCACACGATCGAGCGCGCCGTGGGTCGCGATCGCTTCGACCCGTGGCTGCGCGGCTACTTCAACCGGCATGCGTTCACGTCGATCACGGCGCAGCAGTTCGTGACCGACCTCGAACAGGAGCTGTTTCAGGGCGACGAAGCCCTGCGCAACCGCCTCGCCGTGCGGGAGTGGATCGAGGAGCCTGGCCTGCCGGCGTCGGCAGCACCTGCGCAGTCGCCGGCCTTCGCGCAAGTGGATGCCGAGGCACAGCGATTCGCCGGCGGCGCGCGCGCAGCGTCACTCGCCGTCACGCGGTGGACGCCGCAGCAGTGGCAGCACTTCCTCGAACGGCTTCGGTCGATCGCGCTCACGCACGCACAACTGCGCGATCTCGACACGACGTTCTCGCTGAGCGCGTCCGGCAACAGCGAGATCCTGTTCGCGTGGCTGCGCGTGGCGGTGGCACGACAGCACGATCCCGCCGTGCCGGCGCTCGAACGGTTCCTCTCCGGGCAGGGGCGCCGCAAGTACCTGCGCCCGCTCTACGAGGATCTGATGCAGACGCCGTGGGGTCAGCCGATCGCGCGACGTACGTACGCGCAGGCCCGCGCGTCGTATCACGCCGTCTCGGCACGAACGCTCGACGCCATCGTCACCGGCGAATCGCGATGAAGATCGCGACGTGGAACGTCAACGGCATTCGCGCGAGGGGCGCGCAGGTCGAGCAATGGCTCGACGCCGAGCAGCCGGACATCCTCTGCCTCCAGGAGATCAAGGCGTCGCCGGAGCAGGTGCCCATCACGCTCGCCGCACGCGACGACTACTGGTCCTGCTGGCACGGGAACGGCGGCTACTCCGGCGTGGCGCTGCTGGTGCGTCGCGGGTTCGTGGCGGCGGACAGCCAGCCGGTGCACCCCGCGTTCGACTTCGAGTGCCGCGTGGCGAGCGTGACGCATGACGACATCGACGTCATGAGCGTGTACGTGCCGAACGGCGGGAAGGACTTCGCCGCGAAGATGCAGTTCCTCCAAGCGCTGGGCAATCACGTGGCCGACGTCCATCGCAACGGACGACGCGTGATCCTGTGCGGCGATCTGAACGTCGCGCTCACGGATCTCGATCTGCATCCGAAGGAACGCAAGCCCGGCGCGATCGGACAGCGCCCCGACGAACGTGCGCTGCTGCAGCAGATCATCGACATCGGTCTCACTGACGTCCATCGCGCGCAACATCCGGACGATGAGGGGTTGTTCACATGGTGGGCGCCATGGCGTAACCTGCGTCAACGCAACATCGGCTGGCGTATCGACTACGTGCTGGCGACGGCGTCGATCGGTGCGGACGCGACGCGAGCCGAGTGTCAGCGCGAGTTCGGCACGAGCGACCACGCACCGCTCGTCGTGGAGTTCTCATGAGCGACGGAGAGAGTCGGAAAGGACATCGCGTGCGCACGCTGTCGCTGGCGTGCGCGACGATCGCCATCTGTCTTGCGGCGACACCGTTCGCGCAGCGCGCGCCGGTGCAGGCGCCGCGGCCAGCACCGCGCAAGCCGAACATCGTCCTCATCCAGGCCGACGACCTGGGATGGGGCGACATCTCGTCGTACGGGCAGCAGCGCTACGCGACGCCCAACATCGACAGGCTCGCGGCTGAAGGCACTCGCTTCACGCAGTACTACTCGGGCAGCACGGTGTGTGCGCCGTCGCGCGCGTCGCTCATGACCGGGCAGCACACGGGACACGGGCGCATCCGCGGCAATGGCGAGATTCCGCTCGAAGACGAGGACCTCACGATGCCCGAGCACCTGCGCGCGCAGGGCTATCGCACGGCGCTCGTCGGCAAGTGGGGGCTCGGCTTCGAAGGCACGCCGGGCCTGCCGGAGAAACAGGGCTTCGACGAGGCGTTCGGCTATCTCACGCACCAGCAGCCGCACAGGCAGTACACGGATCGCCTGTGGAAGAACGGTGCGTGGATCGACGTATCGCCCACCAACGATTTCACGAGCGATCTGTTCACGCAGGCAGCCGTGGCGTTCATCGAGCGCGCCGGGACGCAGCCGTTCTTCCTGTACCTCGCGTATCCGCTCCCGCATGCGGAGTTGCGCGCGCCGGAGGAGGCGATCGCGCCGTTCCGCGGACGTTACCCGGAGACGCCGTTCGTCAACGCGAAAGCTGATGCCACCACGCCCGTTCCGCCGTACAGAGTGAGCGGCGGCTATCGGTCGCAGCCGACGCCGCGCGCGGCGTTCGCGGGGATGGTCGCGCGCATGGACCAGGGGGTTGGCCGCGTGCTTGACGCGCTTCGTACGCGCGGTCTCGACAACGACACGATCGTGCTGTTCACGAGCGACAACGGACCGCACAAGGAAGGTGGCGCGGACCCCGAGTTCTTCGACAGCAACGGACCACTGCGCGGCATCAAGCGCGACATGTACGACGGCGGCATCCGCGTGCCGATGCTCGTACGGTGGCCGGGACACGTCCCCGCCGGGCGCACGAGCGAGATCGTGTGGGCGCACTGGGATCTGCTGCCGACGTTCTCGCGCCTGGCTGGTGCGGCCCCGCCAGCGGGCATCGACGGCGTCGCGATGCAGGACATGCTGCTCGGCGGGCAGACGAATCCGGCGCCGGACCGCACGCTGTACTGGGAGTTCCACGAACGCGGCTTCCAGCGCGCCGCACGGCGCGGAAAGTGGAAGGCCGTATGGCTCGCCGCCGGCAGTCCGATCGAGCTCTACGACATCGAGTCGGACATCGGCGAAACCACCAACATCGCGACAGCCCACGCGGACATCGTCCGCCAGTTCGAAACGTTCTTCGCCACCGCCCGGACACCGTCGGAGCACTGGCCATGACGAGGGATTCCGGCAACAGGCAACCGGCAACGGGCAACCGGTCTGGGAGTCGGCTGCAGGCACCGAGCACCGACATTCGCTATTCGTCATTCGTCATTCAGTATTGAATGTCTGCATTCCCGGCATTCCCGGCATCGCGGCATTACATCC
>JADLFL010000074.1 GCA_020845575.1 Acidobacteriota bacterium
CCGGAGGGCGGCTTCATCACCGGCAGCGACTTCCTGATCGATGGCGGGGCGACGGCCAACTTCTACTACGGCGGGGATACACCATGAACGAAACCACCATCCCGCGCTTCACCCTCAACAACGGCGTGCAGATCCCGGTCATCGGGCTCGGCGTCTTCCAGACGCCGCCCGCGGAGACGACCGCCGCCGTGCTCGCTGCACTCGAGACCGGCTACCGGCACATCGACACCGCCGCGGCCTACGGCAACGAGCGCGAGGTCGGCGAAGCCATCCGGCGCTCCGGCATCCCTCGCGACGAGGTCTTCATCGAGACCAAGCTGTGGGTCACCGACTACGGCTACGATGCGGCCCTGCACGCCTTCGACAAGTCGGCCGCCAAGCTCGGCGTCGACCTCATCGACCTGCTGCTGCTGCACCAGCCACGCGTCGAGGACTTCGCGCTCACGATCGCGGCCTACAAGGCGCTGGAGAAGCTGCTCGCCGACGGTCGGGTCCGCGCGATCGGCATCAGCAACTTCACGCCGGCGATCCTGACGCGCTTCCTGCCCCAGGTCGAGGTCGTGCCGGCCGTGAACCAGATCGAGCTCCACCCCTACTTCAGCCAGCGCGCCAACGTGGCGGCCAATGGCGCCGCGGGCATCCTCACCCAGGCATGGTCGCCGATCGGCGGCATTACCCACTACCAGGGGTCGGAGGCGACCAGCACCTTCACCGACGCGACCCTCGTGGAGATCGGCCGGCGCCATGGCAAGACGCCGGCCCAGGTGATGCTCCGTTGGCACATCCAGCACGGCCGCCAGGTCATCCCCAAGTCGACCCGCGCGGCGCGGATCGCCGAGAACGTCGACATCTTCGACTTCTCGCTCAGCGACACCGAGCTCGCGGCCATCGATGCGCTAGACAAGCACGTGCGCGGTGGCCCTGACCCCGACCAGCCGCAGCCCGGGTTCCTGAAGCTCTCGATCCCGGAGGCATGAGGCTCGGATGGCCATGACGAGGAGTCGACCATGACCCGCGAACAGATGACCGTGCTGTGCGTCGGCGCCACCGGCAGTGTCGGCCGCCACGTCGTCGAGGAAGCGCTGCGTCGCGGTCACGCAGTGCGCGCATTGGTGCGCAGCCGTGCCAGGGCGACCGGGTTTCCCGCGCCAGCGCAGGTCGTGGTCGGCCAGCTGACGCAAGCGGACACGCTGGCGCAGGCGGTCGAAGGCGTGGACGCCATCGTCTTCACGCACGGCTCCGACGGCGACAAGGCTGACAATCGCGCCATCGACTACGGCGGCGTGCGCAACGTGCTGATTGCCCTTGGCGGGCGCAGGGTGCGCATCGCGCTGATGACCGCCATCGGCGTCACCGATCGCACCGGTGCCTACAATCGCAGGACCGAGGCACACGACTGGAAGCGCCGCTCCGAGCGACTGGTGCGCGCCAGCGGCAACCTCTACACCATCGTGCGTCCCGGCTGGTTCGACTACAACGACGCCGACCAGCATCGCCTGGTGATGCTGCAGGGCGACACGCGGCATGCCGGCACGCCTGCAGACGGTGTGATCGCCCGACGCCAGATCGCCGAGGTGCTGGTGGCCAGCCTCACGCTGGATGACGCCTGCAACAAGACATTCGAGTTGATCGCCGAGGTCGGCCCCGAACCGCGGGACCTGGCGCCGTTGTTCGCCGCGGTGACGGTGGACGATGCCGACGCACCCGATGGCGTAGGCGACGTCGCGAACATGCCGCCGCACCAGGAGCCGCAGGAGGTCCGCGACGACCTGCGGCGACTCGGTCATCAACGCGCGCCAGGGTCCGATCCCCACTGATCGCACGACACAGGAGACACCCACTCGCCGGCCGCGAGGCGATGTGCTGGTCCCGCCATCCGGACCAACGGCGCGGAACGGCGCGACAGGCCGGCCCGCGCCCGTCAGCCAGCGCGCCGCTGTGTGTTCGCTCTGGGAACAGGTGCGTCATTGACAGCGCATCCGGCGGCCGCGACAAGTCTGCTAAGCTCGCCGCATCATGATGAGAATCTCGAGACGGACGCTCCTTGTCGCAGGAGCGGCCACGTTCGGCGGCGTCCTGGAGGCGTACACACGGCGCGCCGCCGAGTCTGGCGTGGATGCCGGCGTCCAGCTCTACATGGCACGCGCACTCCTGGCCAGGGACTTCGAGGGTGGGCTGGCTGCGATTGCCGGAACCGGCGTGAAAGAGGTGGAGTTCGCGGGTCTGCACGGCCGCACGGCCGAGGACGTGCGTCGAATCCTCGACCGCGTCGGCCTGCGCGCTGTGGGAGCCCATTGCGTGCGCGCCGACATGTCCGACGACGATCTGCGACGGGCGATCGACGAGTGCCGGACGATCGGCGCCCGCTACGTCATTGCCGCGGCGCCGTTGTTGCGGGAACTCAAACTGCCGATCACGTCGCGCGAGCAGGTGACCGCGGCGCTGCGGGCCATCACCATCGAGGACGTACGCTACAGCGCCGCGCAGTTCAATCGCTTCGCGGCGACCATCAAGGCCGCCGGGCTCGAATTCGGGTACCACAGCCACGGGTTCGAGTTCCAGAAGTACGGGACGACGACGGGGTTCGACGAGATGCTGCGCCTGCTCGACCCGGCCACCTCGACCATCGAACTGGATCTTGGCAACCTCGTGGCCGCCGGCGCAGACCCGGCGCACTACCTGCGCACGTACCCGGGCCGCTTCCGCCTTGCGCATGTCAAGGACTGGCGCGCGCCGTTGGTGCCCGATCCGCTGCAGATTCCGCCGAGCGCGCCGTTCGGCCGCGGCGCGATCGACTGGCCGCCCCTGGTGGCGGCGGCCAAGTCGTCCGGCGTCCAGCACTTCTTCATCGAGCAGGAAGAACTCCCGCAAGACCAGGTCGTCGGCGCGATCGCCGACAGTCATCGCTACCTGAAGTCCATCTGAGAAGACCGGCCGCGACATCAGCCACCGACGAGCTCCCTGATCACGAAGAACGCGAAGAACGCGTAGAACGCCGAGCACAGGAGCAGGCCGATTTCGCGCCACAGGGGCGGACGCAGGGCCGGAGGCAGGAAGCGGCGGTTCACCAGGAAGATCTGCACGCCGGCGATGAGCAGGACGATGCCGGCCATGTTCGCGAGGATCTTGAACAGCTGGAACGGCGACGCGGAGTGAATCACGATCGCGCCCCACACCGAGAACAGCACGAGGATCCCGTAGTAGATCGTCCTGATGCTCGACGCCGCGCGCGCCTTCGGGCTCGACATCCAGACGACGTCGGTGATCGTGCGCACGAGCACGTCGGTGTTCCCGAGCTGCGTCTTGAAGAGGATCCAGAAGCCGTTGAAGAGCGTGAGGAACCAGAAGCCCGGCCAGATGTGGCTCAGGTACTCGGCCTGGTAGGCACCGGCGGCGAGACCCTGGAGATCGGTGCCCTGCGGAATCACCGCCGTCGACAGGTTCACGTTGAGGAACATCCCGAGGAAGCAGAACAGGCCCCACACCCAGACCTGATCCGCGTGCACGTAGCGCAGCCATTCCTGCCAGCGCGTGAGGTTGGCCGCCGTGGCAGGGAACACCGTGCCCACGTGCGACAGCGTGATCTCGTGGCCGCCGACGGCACTCGGGATCGCGCCCACCTTCGAGCCCATGCCGAAGCCCTTGTCGCGAATCCAATTGGTCACCGTCAGGTTACCCATGCCTCCGGATCCCGCCGTGGCCGCGAGCGCGCCGAGCAACGCCCAGTCGACGGGGTCGGGCATGCCCGACAGGCTGAAGAACCCCGTGAACGTCTCCCACCAGTGCGCCGGCGGCACGAACAGCACGTTGACGACCAGCAGGAACCCGAACACCACGGCCAGCATCGTCCAGGCGAAGTACTCGAGCATGCGTTCGATGGTGCCGCCGAACGACAGGATGAGGACCACGGCGAGCATCAGGCCGACGGCGATCCAGCCTTGCATGGATTGCTCCGGCGCGCCGGGCATGCGTCCGATCCACGCGCCGAGCAGCGTCGCCGCGGCGCTGCCCGCGAGCGCCGGCCATCCGAGCTGGAGGAACCCGATGCACGCGTAGAAGCCGGCCCAGAAGCGGGGCCCCGGCTTGAGGCGCATGATGCCGCCGTAGATGGGCTCGCCGGTGTACAGCGTGTACCGCACGGCTTCGAGGTTGAAGATGACCTGGAGGGCGATCGCCACAGTCGCGATGAGGAAGATCGACGAGGAGTACTTCACGGCCGCCGCAGGACCGACGAGCCACTCGCCGCCGCCGATCGACGTCGCCGCCATGATCGCGCCAGGGCCGATGACCTTCATCATGTTGCCGAACGTGAACGGCGGCGGGGCGGGCAGGTCCGCCACGTCCCACGGTGGCAGTTCGCCATGCGTGGGAGGCAGCACGTGGGCATCCTGGTGACCATCGGCTGTCGTCATACGCGTGAGTGTACTCAATGACGAACGGGCTGACGCCCGCTCGCTCCATGCAAGAGTCCTCGCCGACAAGACGCTTCACGCGAGTTCCACGCTCGCGACAAGCCCGGGCCAGCCCACGCCTGTCTCCTGTGCGCGAGTGGATGTGAAAAGATGGCGGGATGAGCACGACGACATGGCCTGACGTACTGGCGCAGGCGCGCGACGGGGGGCCGCTTCCGCCGCGGCGCGTGGAGCGCAGCGACGCGGAATGGCGTGCGCGGTTGACGCCGGAGCAGTACCGCGTGACGCGCGAGCACGGTACCGAACGCGCGTTCAGTTCAGAAATGTGCAGCCGGTTCGAGCCGGGCCGCTACGCCTGCGTGTGCTGCGGCACGCTGCTCTTCGACGCGTCGACGAAGTTCGAATCGGGCACCGGCTGGCCGTCGTTCACGCAACCGGCCGCCGACGATGCGATCGCGTACATCGTCGATCGCTCGTACGGCATGGTCCGCGTCGAAGCGCGATGCAGCGTGTGCGACGCCCACCTCGGCCATGTCTTCCCGGACGGTCCTCAGCCGAGCGGTCTGCGCTATTGCATGAACGCGGTAGCGTTGGAGAAATTGACGCCGTGAGCCGCACGCGGTGAGGCGCCAGCATCCCGTCACTGTCCTCCGCTGAGTCGTGTGGCAATTGCACTCGTGCCGGCGGCCCAGCTGACGCCACCCGCATTCGAGTACATCGCGCGCTCGACGACGATCGACGCCGGCGATGGCCCGATGGATTCGACGACGGCGCCGAAGCGCCTGCCCTGCACGACCGCTCCGAAGTCCGCCGCCGCGTTCACGTTCGTGCGTGACGAGGGCGCGAGTTCGTAGACCCGCTCGGCAGACGTACCATCCTCGAAGTACAACGTGACCCTCGCGAGGCCCGCGCGCGCCGACGTGTTGGCGATGAGCAGGTACGTCTCGACGCGCCTCGAGCCGCCGACCTCCCCTTCCGCCACCGCCCACACCGTTCCCGTCGTCGTCGCGCCGGCCGCGCTGTGCGCCTCGTGCCACGTGGAGGCATTGCCCGGCCACCACATCGCCCGTTCCACGACCAGCGGCACGCCGTTGAGCGACTCGACCGTCGTCGAGACGGCGACGTTGGCGAGCGGCAGCCCGGCAACGCCCTCGAATCGCTCGTGGTCCACCCACACACCGGATCGCGCGTTGGCGGGTGCCGTCATCGTGCGCGTGAAGGTGTCATCACCGCCGAGCAGATACGTCAGCTTCACCTGCGCATCGGTCCCGGTGGGATTGGCGATGAGCACGAACAAATCGAAGTAGTTGCCGGTATTCCCTTCCGCGAAGAACCATCTGGTGGCTGGCGTCGTGACGCCCGCACTTCCGTGCCCCGCGTTGAACGTACGGCCCTGGCTGGAGAGATACATCGCGCGCTCGACGATGATCGGCGTGCCGTCGAGCGACTCCACCACCGCGCTGAACTCGGCGCTGGCAAGCGCCGTGCCGAGCCCGTCGAACTGTTCGCGGTTCGCCCAGATGTTTTCGCGCGATTGCGCCGGCAGGACGTACGTCTTCTCCAGCGGTCCGCCGGTCGTGCGCAGGTAACGCACTTTGACAGGCACGTCGTGCGTGGACGGGTTCTGGAGCAGGTAGAACAACTGGAATCCCGAAATGGTGGCGCCTTCGGCGAAATACCAGGTCGTCGACGGTGCCGCGACGGCGGTCTCGCTGTGCGATCCGTAACCGGTGCCGTCCCAAGTCATCGTCCTGTCGACGACGAGCGGTTGATCCGACTCGACCGCCACCGAGAACTCCGCGGCCGCGAGTCCCGCGATGCTCTTGGGCGTGACCGTTACGCGGCGACGCGACGGCACGGCGACCGTCTTGCCGATTGGCGGTTGGCCGCGCCGCAGGAAGCGCATGACGGCCATCGCATCGGTGGGCCCTGGCGCGAGCAGCGCGAACTGCGTGTCGAAGAACGTCGACGTTGCGCCTTCGGCCAGGTACCGTGTGAAGAATCCCCGCGGATGCGTGCCGTCCTCGTACTCCTGCCTGTTGGTGCGTCCATCGCCGTCGGGATCGCCATTCGCACCATTCGCGTCTACGGACGATGCCGGATCGAGTCCGAACATGATCTCCCACGCGTCAGGCAGGCCATCACCGTCGCTGTCGGTCGAGGGGATGTCCGGCACGACCCTTGGATCGAAGGCGATGACGGTGTACTCGTACGTGCGAGACACGCCGCCGACCAGGACGTTGTCGAGGCGGACGGTGATCGTCCGATCGGGCATCCCGGCCGCCAGCGTCGGCTGCGCCTCCCAGACGAGCGTGGCGTCGCCGTAGCCCTTGACTTCGGGAAGGATCTGCGACGGAAGCGGGACGCCGTCCTGCGTCATGGTGACGATGGTGGACGTGAAGTTCACGCTGGCCGATGTGTTGGGCGAGAACGACCAGCGTCGGAACACGAGATCGTAGGGGACGTAGCCGCGCGACGGCCATGCGACGAACTCGGGCGACGCCGGACGCGTTCCTGTGCTGCCCGTGACCCACAAGGCATTGGCGTTGGCGGTCGAGCCCGTGCCCATCTCGACGATGCGTGGATAGAGGATCCAGCGCCGGTGGCCGACGGGATAATTGTTGGTGCCGGCATCCTGGATGTAGAGGCGTATGGCCCTCGCACCCCCGGCACCCAGCGCGAGGTTCGAGCGCCCGGCCGCGTCAGCGCCCGTCGGCGTGTAGCAGTTCCATGTGACGGGAGGTGTGTGGCTGAGACTGTTGTTGGCGGTCATCATCAGGGCCGCCGCCTGCGCGCCCGCGTTCTTGACCGGGTTGAGTGTGATGTCGGCGGGCAGGCCTGTCATCGCCCGGAAGAAGTTGACGGCGGAGAGCGTGGCATCCGTGTATGCCTGGCTGGTTGCGCCGGGGTTACAGCCCGCGACAGATCCCGTCCACCCCGGTTGGACGGCGAGCGCGGGCAGCAGGACGTTGTCGTAGAAGGCGGTCACGTCGGCGCGATCGCTGGTGTCCAGCGCCAGCGGTCCCGCCACGCGCGGCTCGTCGGTCTCTGCCGGGGCCGCGAGCGGGGCCGGTTCCGGCCAGGCCAGGGGCGGAGGTCCGAGCTGAGGCGAGACAGGATCCTGCGCAGACACGACGGCAGTGACGATGCAGAGCACCGCCGGCACGAGTCCCGTCGCCCGGCACCATTCCATGAGTGGTAATCCCTTCCGCGGTGCCGTCGTCTGCGTGTGTTGTGCGCGTGCAATCATCTGCCCACGGCGTGCTGCTCGAGGACTCGCCGGACGTTGTCGAGCGGGATGGCGCGGATGGTGCGTCCGTTGCCTGTGACATCCGTGGCCATGAAGAGCGAGTTGTAGATCGCTTCCTCCGTGGCTTCCACCACCGCCTGGAACAGGCCCGACATCGCGTCGTTGGTCAGATCGGCCACGGTGCGCTGGAGCGCCACTCGCCCCGAGTTCCTTTCCGTAATCGGCAGCCGACGCACGTTTCGAGACGTCGAGAACGCGAGCACGTAGTCGCCGCTGCCGTTCGAAGCTGACGAGCCGGTCCGGGCGAGTCCCATGATGCCGCGCGCGGCGAGCCGCTCGAGGTTGCGGTCCGACAGCGGCGCGTCGGTGGCGACGACGATCATGATCGAACCATCGCCACCATCCGTGTCGACGGCATCCTTGAAGGCGTACTGGCCGAGCGCCTTGCCGACGGGCGCACCGAGCACCTGCAGCACGCCGCCGAAGTTGGACTGCACCAGCACGCCGACCGTCCACCCGCCCAGCGACGCCGGCAGCACGCGCGACGAGGTGCCGATGCCGCCCTTCCACCCGAACGCGACGGTGCCCGTCCCCGCGCCGACGGACCCTTCGGCCACCGGTCCGCCGCTAGCCGTCTCGAGCGCTTGCTGCACGTGCTCGGCGCGGATGGGCCGCCGACGGATCGCATTGAGGGCGCCGTCGTTGGTTTCGCCAACCACGGGGTTGATGGACCCGACGTCGGCCATGCCGGGCCGCGCCAGCATCCACTCGGTCATCGCGTCGGCGGCCTTCCAGACGCAGAGCGTGCACGTGAGGAGGATCGGCGTCTCGAGTTCACCAAGCTCACGGAGCTGCGTGGCGCCGAGCAGCTTCCCGTATCCGTTGCCCACGTGCAGCGCTGCCGGCACGCGCTCGCGGAAGGGATTGCCTTCATGCGGCAGGATCGCCGTCACGCCGGTCCTGACATCGTCTCCCTCGATGACCGTCACGTGACCCACGCGCACCCCGGCGACGTCGGTGATCGCGTTGACCGGCCCCGTCCGGAATACGCCAGGCGCCACCCCGAGATGACGCGCTCGCACCCGCTCCTGCCCGGCCACGGGTGCCGCGACGATGGACAGGACGAGAAGCATCACTGCCTCCGCCGTCCTTCTGGCGTCCGTCCTCGTCCTGCTTCCCGTGCCCCTCATGGGCGAATCACGGTTCCGTCGCGCCGCCGCGTCGTGCCCCATGAGTAGTCGAAGTTCGGTGGTCCCGGCTTGAACGGGAACTTCGCGGCCACCGCCTCGTCCACCTCCACGCCGTGTCCCGGCGCGTCGTTGGCCACCATGTAGCCATCCTTCTGCTCGGGCGCGCCCTTGAACACCTCACGCGTCTCCGCGGGGAACGCGCCGCCTTCGTGGATGCCGAAGTTGTACGTCGCGAGTTCGAGCGCGAGCTGCGCGGCGTGCGCCACGGGCGACGCGTCGCCGGGGCCGTGCCACGCCGTGCGGACGCCGAAGAACTCCGACAGCGCCGCCACCTTGCGCGCCGGCGTGAGACCGCCGATCTGCGAGATGTGGATGCGGATGAAGTCGATCAATCGCTCCGAGATGAGCGGCAGGTACTCCTGCACGGTGTTGAACAACTCTCCCATCGCCAGCGGCACGCTGGTCTGCTGGCGCAGCTGACGGAACCATCCGTTGTCTTCGGGCGGGAACGGATCCTCGAGGAAGAACAGGTTGAAGGGCTCGAGCGCCCGGCACAGGTTGATCGCTTCCATGAGCTGCACGCGCTCGTGGACGTCGTGCAGCAACTGCACCTCGTCGCCGAGCTCGGTGCGCAGGTGCGCGAAGAGCTTCGGCAGCATGCGGACGTATCCGCCCGACTCCCAGATCGCCCGCGGATTGGTGGGGCCGACAGGCTCGTCGGCCGATCCGCGCACGGCGACGTCGCTGCGGGCGCCATATGTGGCAAGGCCCGGCACGCCGCCCTGCACGCGGACGTGGCGGAAGCCCTGCGCCATGCCCTTGCGTGCGTTCTCCGTGACTTCCGCGAAATCGCGCCCGCTCGCGTGGTAGTAGCAGTCGGCCCCGTGACGCACCTTGCCGCCGAGCAGCTGATACAACGGCAGGCTCGCGCGCTTGCCGAGGATGTCCCACAGGGCGATGTCGATGCCGCTCATCGCGTTGAAGAGCACGGGACCATTGCGCCAGTACGAGCTGACGTACGACGACTGCCAGATGTCCTCGATCTCGTCCACGCGCCGGCCGATGAGGAACGGTCGCAGGTACTCGTCAATCGCGGTCTTCACGACGAGCGCACGCTGCGTGAACGTGGCGCAGCCCCAGCCGTGCAGGCCGGGTTGATCGGTGATCACCTTCACCACGACCAGCCGGATGCCGTTGGGGGCCGTCAGGATGGTCTGGACGTCCTTGATGCGAATCGGTGGCAGACCGCGCGGGGCAGGTGGTACCGCCGGTGCTTGTGCGAGGACCGCCGTGTCGGCAAGCCATGCGCCTCCGGCCACCGGAGCTGTCGTCAGCGCGCGGAGCACGTCTCGTCTTTTCATGTCGTCATCCTCTTCACTCTCGCGCGCGGATGGCCGTACACCACGTACGCGAGCCATGTGGCGTCGCCCTCCTCGCGCGCCTTGCGTCGTGCGGCAACAGCCGCCTGCGCCAGCGGCTCCGGCGCATCGTCGCTCAGGAACCGCGCGTAGAACTCCTCGATGAAGGAGAGCGCCGCGCCATCGCCAACCGACCAGCTCGATCCGATGAACACGCCGGCGCCGCGATCGACGAACGCCTGCGCGAAGCCGCCGATGCCGTCGAGCGTGTAGCCGGCCCTGCCGCTCTGACACGCGTTGAGCACCACGATCGGCTGATGGTCGCCGTCGACGAGGTCCGCGCTGCGCGCGATGGTCCGCGCCATCACGTCCTCTTCGCTCATCGACCCATCGCTGCGCCGTCGTCCGGGCATCCTGAGCCGTGCCGTGCCGATGTCAGCGGAGTTGGCCTCGCCGTGACACGCGATGTGCAGCAGATCGAACTGTCCCGGCGTTTCCACGAGTCGGTAGATCGCCTCCGCTTCGGCGGAGACGGCCGTCGCGCCGAAGCGATCGGTGATCATGGCGATCTCGTCCTCCGCGGCAGGAAGCGTGTCCGGCTGCGGATACGCCGGTACCACGTAGCGCGCCTTGCCTTTTCGCAGCCTGAGCGTTTCGGGCGGGTAGTTGCTGACCAGCCACCTCACGACGCCGAGCTCACCGAGGAACGCCCCCGTGCTCCTGCGATCGTTGGGATCGGACACGTAGACGAGCTCCCACGGCACGAACGGTTCCGACGAGAGCACCTGCACGCTGCCGATCGTGTCGCGATGCGCCCACAGCAGCAGGCGCAGTTCCAGCGGGAACAGGGCTTCGAACATCTCCTCGCCGATGGCCCTGAGGTCGCGCATGAATGCCGCCTGCTCGCTGCGGAACTGCGTCCATCTATCCTCGATGTTCCTGTGGATTGTCGCGATGTACTCCGCCGGGTCCGTGTCCAGCACCTTCGATTCGAAGGCGCGCTGGATGCGCTTGCTCGGCAGCCGCAGTTCGTAGCGGTACTGGGTGCTCGAGCCCGTCGGCCGCATCTGGATCACGCGCAGTTCGTCGACGGCGCGCGGGAACGTGGACGGCATCGACTCGACGTCGCCTTCGTCGCGACACGGATGTGGCGCACCGCTGCGCGCGGCGGCGATCGAGGGCCTCAACGTCAGCGTGACGAGCGGAAGTGGTCCCTGTCGCACCTGCACACGCACTTCCGCGTCGCCGATCTCCTGTGCAATGAGGTCGAACTGCAGCTTCACGGGTGTGCCCGGTTCCGGCACCGGGATCCGTACACGCGCATCGTCAGGATCGACCATGGCCACGCGCAGCATCGGCATGCATTCGACGATGAGCGGTTTGCTGGCCTTGACCTTCGCCGAACCGCCGGCTGTCGCACGACCGGCAGTCGCCTGAAGGACCTCGCGTGCGATGGTCACCGCGACCGTGTGTGTGTGCTGCACCACGTATTCGGCGTCTGTCTCCGCGCGGAAGTGGCAGTCGACGGTCTTCGTTGCAGAGGCCGGCCTCGACGAGGGTGTCGCCGCGGGGGGTGTCGCCGCCGGGGGGGGCGGGGGCGGCGGGATGGCACCGCCGCGCGGCACGGGCGCACTTCGCGGGGTGGGCGGTGCGCTCGGTGGTGGCGTCGCCGCGCCTCGAGATCGTCGCCGGCGTGCAGCCGTCGAGGGCAGCGACTCCAGCACCTCGCCGTCGGATGCCGGCGGTTCGGCGCCACTCATCATGGCCTGCGACTCGACGGCGTCGATCACGTCGACGGCATCGCCCTGACTGTCGAGCACGACGGTGCGATACGCACTGCCGCCGTGGTACTCGAGGATCACCGGCGACTGCCCGGGATCGAGCGCGACAGGCGTGACGTCGTGGCCCGCACGCGCCACGCGCGACTTCCGGGTCTCCCTGAGTTCGAACGCCTCGAAGACCGTGGCGTCGGCATCGGTCCGCGCACGGTCGAGCCACTCGAGTGCCAGGGACGTCGGGTGCGCGTAGTGATACACAACGGGCTGGCCACCCTCGTACGTCGGGCGTTCGACGACGACCCACGGTGCCGTCGACTGCCGGATCTCGACCAGCGCACCGGAGGCGGGTTGCGTACAGCGAAGGGTCACCACGCGTTCGGCGCGTGGGGTGAAGCGGAACACATAGGCCACGAGGGGTGCCGTCGCTGCGGCGGCCACGGTGAATCGCAGGCTGCGCGATCCGGGCTCCTCGTCGCCGTCGACGAGCCATTCGTGCGCGCTGTCGCGTTCCAACAGAATCACTGCCGACTCGCCGGGACCCACGGGAACGGTGATGTGGATGTCGCCAGCCGTGGCGGGCCCCGCGCCGGCGCGCGCGCCGCGTCGGCGCGCGGTCTCGGTGCGCGTCGGAGTGGTGGCCAGCGGTATCGCGTCGACGAAGTCGAGTTTCCGCGCGGTGACGTCCTCCAACTGACGCACGCGCACGGTCTGAGCGGCCCGGACCACGAGCGCATCACCGCCTTGGACGGTGACGCCGGACGGTCTGACAATCGTCGGCATGGGAAACCCCTCCCGGGGGAGTGTAATGCGGCTCGGGGACAGGTGGAGGCCGGGTGTCCGGATTCCGCGTACAGTATTCAGCGGAGGATTACTGCCCATGTACGTTCGTTCCACGCTGACCGTTGTGGCGGTCGTGGCTGTCATCTCGTTCACCGCGGCGCGCGAGGCCGTGGCGCAATCCGCGTCGCCGGCGGCGCGACCCGGCTTCACGACGCTGTTCAACGGCAAGGACCTGAGTGGCTGGCGGGGCAGGCCTGGCGGGGGCGGCGTGTTCAGTCCCTACGTCGAGGCGAAGTTCACGCCGGAGGAACGCGCGGCCAAGCAGGCCGAGTGGAATGCCGATCGCGACAAGCACTGGAGCGTCGACGCCGCGACCGGCGAACTCGTATCCGACGGCCACGGCGTGCACCTGGCGACGATCGATCCCTACGGCGACTTCGAGTTCCTCGTGGACTGGAAGTTCACCACGCCTGGCGCCGACTCGGGCATCTATCTGCGCAGCTATCCGCAGGTGCAGTTCTGGGATCCCGGCAACCCGCGCGAGCAGAAAAACGGTGCCGAGAAGGGCTCCGGCGGCCTGTGGAACAACAACCCCGACAATCCGGGCCGCTGGCCGCTCGTGAAGGCCGACAAGCCGATCGGCGAGTGGAACACGCTGGCGGTCAGGATGGTCGGCACGCGCGTGTGGGTCACGCTCAACGGGCAGCAGGTCGTGATTGGCCAGGTGCTCGACAACTTCTTCGATCGCACGCAGCCCGTGCTGCCGACGGGATCGATCGAACTCCAGACGCACGGCGCCGAAGTGCGCTTCCGCAACATCTACGTGCGAGAGATTCCGAAGGCCGAGGGCGAGAAACTGCTCGCGACCGTCAAGTAGTCAGTCGTCCGGCGCGTCGCGCGGTGACTCGCGCGTCGCGCCGGGTGCCTCCGTGCGCGCGGGGACGTGAGGCTCCGCGATGAAGCGGTAACCCACGCCGCGCACGGTGACGACGTGGCGGGGCTGCGTGGGATCCTCGTTGAGGAACCGGCGCAGCCGCACGATGAAGTTGTCGATCGCGCGCGTGTCGGTGTCCTCGTGCAGGTCCCACACGTCTTCGAGGATGGCCTTGCGCGAGACGATCCTGCCGGCATTGCGCAGCAGGTACAGCAGGAGGTCGGCCTCCATCGCCGTCAGGTGATATGGCAGCGTTCCCACGCGCAGTTCGAGCGTCGACGGATCGAACGTGTTGCCGGCGAAGTGGTAGACCTCCGGCTGTGGCTCAGGCGGTGGCGTGCGTGCCCAGGTGCTGCGACGCAGCAGGCCGCGCACGCGTGCGAGCAGAATCGGGAGTTCGAAGGGCTTCGTCAGGTAGTCGTCGACGCCGGCGTCAAAACCCCGGAGCACGTCTTCGGGGCGTCCGCGCGCCGTGAGCATCAGGATGGGCACGTAGTCGCCGCGGTCGCGCAGCGTCCGCGTCACGTCGAAGCCGTCGATACCCGGCAGCATCACGTCGAGCACGATGGTGTCGAACTGGCGCGACGGTTCGGCCAGGTGTGCGAGCGCCGCCTCGCCGTCGCCGACGAGCGTCACCGCGTGGCCGTCGGCTTCGAGATTGAAGCGCAGGCCCATCGCCAGGTGCGGCTCGTCTTCGACAACGAGGATGTGAGACATCAGGACTGCCCCATGCGGGGGAGTTCGACGGTGAAGGTGGAACCACGGCCTTCTCCGTCGCTCGCCGCGAACACGCGTCCGCCGTGATCGCGCACGATGGACCGCACGATGTAGAGGCCCAGTCCCGTCCCCTTCACCTTCGACCCGCGCCACTGGAACCTGTGGAAGCGCCTGAAGATGCGCTTCAGTTGCGCTTGCGGGATGCCGACCCCCTTGTCGGTCACGCGCACGCGCACGACGTCTCCGGCCGGCACCGCGACGTCGAGAGCCACGTGCACCGTGTCGCGCGAATACTTGACGGCGTTGTCGAGCAGGTTCGAGAACACCGATCGCAGCGCGTCGGCGTCGCCGTCGACGATGGCGTCGCCCGGCGTCACGCTGGCCAGGGTCATCGTCTCCGGGGACAAGTGATGTCGCTGACGCGCGATGGTGATCGCTTCGTCGGCGAGCGTCGCCACGTCGACGGGCGACGTGTGTGCGAGCCCTACTCGCTGGCCGGCCGCGCCGGCCTTGAGCACCTGCTCCACGGTCTGCTGCAGCCTGTCTGCGTCGGCCAGCATGACGTTGTAGAACTCGGCGCGCTGCTCGTCGCTCACCTGTCGCGCCTGGAGCGTCTGCAGGTACAGGCGGATCGACGCGATCGGCGTCTTCAGTTCGTGCGTGACCGCGTTCAGAAACGCGTCCTGCTGGTCGTTGCGACGGAGTTCGCGGACGAGAAACACGGTGTAGACGATGATGCCGGCGATGATGAGCGCGAACGCCAGCACGCCCAGCACGAGGGTGAGGAGGCTGCGGCCGTGCAGGTAGACCCAGCCGATGTTGAGCGTGATCGCCGCCGCCACGAGGACGACGCAGAGCGTCACGAAGACGATCGTCGCCGTGTTCCTGCGGGTCACAAGGGGATCTTACCGGCAACCGGCAATCGGCAACGGGCAACCGGTCGATATGATGAGGTCTGGCCGCCGGATTTTATCCGGCGGCCAGAGACAACGGTGGGTGGGCGGGGCAACTTGGCCACCGCAGCCCGGAGGGCGAGGTGGAAGCCCGGCCGTTGCGGCTACTCGACTGCCGGTGATGCCTCGGAGATGTCGACGGCGTCGTCGGTCTGCTGGGGCATGCGGTGGACGTGCTCGAGGCGCGCGACCTTGACGTCCCACACCAGGCCCAGCATGCGCAGGATGCTGATGTTGATGTAGTTGATGTCGAGTTCGTACCAGGCCAGGCCGTGTCGCGCCGACACGGGGTGCGCGTGATGGTTGTTGTGCCAGCCTTCGCCGAACGTGACGAGCGCGACCCACCACAGGTTGGTGGAGTCGTCCTTGGTCTTGAAGCGGCGCGACCCCCAGATGTGCGTGGCCGAGTTGACCAGCCAGGTGGCGTGCAGGCCGTACGTCGTGCGGAAGAAGATGCCCCAGAGCACATACGGGATGCCGCCGAAGGCGAGGAACGCGAGGCCGAGCACCACCTGCGGCACCCAGTGCCACGTGGTGAGCCACACGTGGACGGGATCCTTGCTCAGGTCCGGCACGTAGCGGCGCAGCACCGCGGTGTCGTGGTGCATCGCCTTGCCCATGAAGATCCATCCCATGTGCGCCCAGAAGGTGCCCTCGCGCGGCGTGTGCGGGTCGCCCTCGTGGTCGGAGTGCTGGTGATGGATGCGGTGCGTGGCCACCCAGAAGATGGGGCCGCCCTCGAGTGCGAGCGTGCCGCACACGGTGAGGAAGTACTCCATCCACTTGTAGGTCTTGAAGCCGCGATGCGTCAGCAGGCGGTGATACGCCATGCCGATACCGAGGCTGCCGGCCACGAACCACATGATGACGGCAGACATGATCGCGCCGAAATCGATGTAGAAGAACGCGGCGACGGCTCCGATGTGGAACGCCGTCATCGCGATGATGGTGATCCAGTTGTAGCCCTGGCCTTCCGCAGCCTTCCGGCCGTACAGGGACGTGATCTTGACGGGTGCGCTCATGGCGGGGTCCACGATGCCACGTCTGGCCGCGGAGGACTGTAATAGTTCTGTCACCGTTACCGGCAACGGGCAATCGGCAACCGGCAACCGGTCAGACGCGGGTGGCGGCGAACGGGGTGCGCCGCCCGCGCCACCCGCGCCAGGACGCGATTTCAGCCTCAAGATTCACCGACCGAGCAGGGTTGTCCCGCGCTGAGCATCCAGTGCCGCCGCGCACTTCAACGCGTCGCGCACAAGGTCCTGGGGAGCGCCGTGGAGACGCAGGAGTGCGATCGCGTTTCGTGTTGTCGCCGGTCCGGAGCGCAGCTGATGGTCGAAGACCAATCCATCGGGGCCGACGACGTCGCCGAAATGGAACGCTCGATACTTGTCGGCCACGAGGTCCACGAGTTCGCCGTCGTGTGTTGCGGCGATCACCACGTGACGATGGGCTCTCCCCGCGTTGGACACCAGATGCAGGAGGACGGCCTGTCCCGCGGCGATGCGTTCCACAGCGTTCGTGCCGCGAAACAGTTCGTCAAGAAGGAACAGATGCGACGTCGGACCGGTGCTGGCCTTCACGAGTGCGAGCAGGGTCTCGACTTCTGCGACGTAGTAGGACTTTCCGCTCAGGAGATTGTCGGAGCGGCCAATGCAGCTGCGCACACTGAACACGGGCGCGTGGTAGTCCGACGCCAGACAAACAGAGCGCGTGCTGTCCCAACGTGCTCTCCGTGCGGTCGAGCGCAGCGAAGACATCGTCAAGGTCAAGGTCATCCCATGTGCGGACATCGAGCGACGCCCCACCCCCCAGGTTGAACAATCGGGACCGGTGGGACTCGGCGATCTCCTGCAGCCTTCGTTCGCGAGCGACAGGCTGACCCCATCTCGCTCGGATCTGGGCCAGAGCCCGCGCGCGGGCGCGCCGCACGGCCAGAGTTCCGAGACACAGGAAGGCGATGACTGCGACGAGGAGCAGCGCCATACGGAGCGCTCATTGTGTCACCACGCCCGGAACCGACCAGGCGGGCGGATCGCGCAGGATGCTTGTCCCGTTCACCAAGGGCTACGTCAGCGCCATGGACGTCAGAGCGCGAGGAAATCGCGTCCCGGCGCGGGTGGCGCCGGACGGGGCGGCCCCGCCCGCCCGCAAGCACGTCTCCCGTACAAGTGCTGTTCGTGCTGAGGACGGGTGGGGCTGTCCGGCGACAGGACCCGCGCCTTCACGTTCGCCCGCGATTTCTTCACAGGCTCTTCAGCCCCTGGCACCTTTGGCGCTGCCGAGGCGGACGAGGGCGCGGTCGGCGGCGAGGACGCCTCGATACTGGGCTTCTTCGAACAGGGCGAGGCCGCTCAGGTCCGAGTGGGCGTAGAACAGGCCGTCGTGGCCCTCCTGGAGCGCGCGCCACTGCGGATCGGAGAGCAGGCCGGGCGTGGGGCGGACCATCGCATGGCCGAAGCGCATGACGTCCACGCGCGACACGCACTCGACGATGTCGGGATGCGCGCGCGCCAGGTCCACCAGGATCCGATCGCGCAGCGTCGCGTACTCCTGGCCGAGCAGCCACGCGCGGGCTTCGGTGGCCGGACGGTCCGCCAGCGCCCAGTAGTAGGTCCACACCGTGCGCGGGACGTGCCGGCGCAAGTGTTGGTGCGTCGCCACGACGTAGCCGAGCGCGGGCGAGTCGAAGATCACGTTGTCCCACGCGACGGGGAAGCCGCGTTCGCGCGGCCAGCGATCCAGCGTGAGATTGGCGGTCACCCACGGCGCCGACGTGAGTGTCGGCCGCGGCGCTTCGGGCACGAGGCGTGTCGCGACGTGGACCGGCGCCGCGACGATCACCACGTCGGCCGTCCACGCGGTCTCCGGCGTCAGCACGCGCCACGCGCGTCCGCTCCGTTCGACGCGATACGTCAGCCTGCCCGTTTCGACGCGCCCATCGAGACGCTGCAGCAGGCGGCGCACGATCCAGCCGTTGCCTTCGGGCCACGTGAGCGGGCCCGTGTCGTCGGCGTCGCGCGCGGCGAAATAGAGGATGCCCGCCCATGCCGACACGTCCTGCGCGAGGCCGCCGTAGTCGTCGCGGCAGGCGTAGTCCACCATCCAGCGGAGCCACGGGGAATCGAGGCCTTCCCGATCGAGCCACGCGGCCATCGACAGCGCGTCTTCCGGCGGCGGACGTCTGAGGTCTGTGGCGGCGGCCATCGGGATGGTGAATCGGCCCGACGCGCGCAGGTCCGCCATGCGCGCCGCGAACCTCGCGAACTGGTCGCGGTCCCTCCGCGTGGGGCCCACCTGCGGTTCGAGCCCTTCCTGCCATCGCCCATGGAGGAACAGCCGCTCGTCGGGCGCGTGGACCAGGTGCCGTTCGTCCCACGAGTGGCCGTCGAACACGCCGAGGTCGATGAACAGCTCTCGTACGAGACCGGCCGCCTTGCCAGGGACGGGTACGTAGTGCGCGCCCCACGGATATGCGGTGACGTCGTTCTCGCCCCACCGCGCGTTGCCGCCCGCCTGCGCCTCCATCTCCAGGATGACGAAATCGTTCACGCCACGTGTCGCCAGCCGCCACCCCGCGCACAGGCCCGCCATCCCGCCGCCGACGATGACGATCGACGCGCGCCGCTCCTCACGCGGGGCGGAGAAGTTGCCGCCGTCGCGTAACCGGTGACCGATGACATGCGATTCGTTGACGTACCCGCCCGCAATCCTCCGTCCGGCCTTCTGCGTCAGCCCGATCAGGGCCGCAGACAGGAACTCACGACGCGACGGGGGGCGGGGGGGGATCATGAAAATGCCGAGAATGACGAATGACGAATGACTGACGCTTTAGGGCCGGGCCCGGAGGGCCGGCCCTACCCCTACCCATTGCCGGTTGCCGGTTGCCGGATCCTTACCTGTTCATCGCGCCCCACTCGCGTTCGTAGTAGCGCACGAGCTGTTGCGTGTGGAGGCGGTTGGGCTCCACGGGCACGCGCGCCATGTCGATCGGGAACGTGAACAGTTCCGGCAGGCCCTGCACGGTGAGGAAGCGAAGACCATCGGGCAGCGTCTCCGGAACGCGTGGCAGCGATCGGCCCGCAAGCGCGAAACCCCACTCGCCGAACGACGGCACGTAGACGTGGTACGGCGCCACGGTGAAGCCCGCCTGTTCGATCGTCGCGATGATGCACCAGTACGCCTGACGGGCGAACAGGGGCGACGTGGACTGGACGACGAACGTCGCGTCCGGCGCGAGCCGGTTCATCAGCATGCGATAGAACGTCGTCGTGTACAGCTTGCCGAGCGAGAAGTTCGACGGATCGGGGAAGTCCACGACGGCGAAGTCGAACGCGTCGCCCGGCGTGTCGAGCCACGTGAACGCGTCGGCGTTGACCACCGTGACGCGCGAGTCCGAGAGCGCGTCCGCATTGAGACGACGCAACTCCTCGTGCGTGGAGAACAGCCGCGTCATCTCCGGATCAAGGTCCACGAGCGTCACGTGCGACACGTGCGGGTAGCGGAGCACTTCGCGCAGCGCGAGCCCGTCGCCTCCGCCGAGGATCAGCACGCGCCGTGCCGACGGCAATGCCGCGAGACCTGGATGTACGAGCGCTTCGTGGTAGCGATACTCGTCGCGTGAGCTGAACTGCAGGTTCGCGTTCAGGAACAGCCGCAGGTCGTCCTTCCACGCCGTCATCACGATGCGCTGATAGGGCGTCGTCCTCGACAGCACCACATCGTCTGCATACAGGTTCGCTTCCGCGAGATCGAGGATGGCGTTGGCCTTCCACAGGCCGACACCCAGCAGCGCGAGCGCCAGCGTGGCCAGCGCCTGCAGCGACCGCCGCGCCGTCGTGGACAGCGAGTCCTTCAGGATTTCGGTCGTCCACAGCGCGACGGCGACGTTGATGGCGCCGAACAGCATCGGGGCGCGCACCAGTCCGAGCTTCGGCACGAGCACGATGGGGAAGAGCAGCGAAGCGCCGAGCGCGCCGAGGTAGTCGAACGTCAGCACGTTGGCGACAACGTCCTTGAACTGGTACCTGTCGCGCAGCAGCCGCATCAGCAGCGGGATCTCGAGCCCCACGAAGATGCCTACGACGAGTACGAGCGCGTACAGCAGCAGCCGGAACGCGCTCGTGTACGCGAAGGCGACAAACAGCAGCGCCGACGAGAACCCGCCGACGACACCGACCATGATCTCGATGAGGACGAACCGCGTGACGAGGCCGCGATCCACGAATCGCGACAGCCACGAGCCGATGCCCATGGCGAACAGGTACGTCCCGATGACCGTCGAGAACTGCGTGACGCTGTCGCCGAGCAGATAGCTCGCCAGCGCCCCGGCCACGAGCTCGTAGATGAGCCCGCACGCCGCGATGAGCAGTACCGAGACGAGCAGTGCGATGGTCACGAGCGAGGCAGGTGCATCAGTGGATCGCCGCCGCGATGATGAGGGACATGCCGAGCGACATGGCGCCGAGGAGCACGGCGAGCGCGGTGTTGTGCTCGTCGATGATCTCGCGCCAGAGGGTGTACGGCGTGAGCCTGTCCACGACGAACAGTGCGGCCAGGAACACGGCGATGCCGACGACGGCGAACACGACGGCGGCGACGACGTTGGTGAGGAGCGTGGCTTCCATCTGTCACTTCCCTCCGAAGAGACGCGGGGATCCGTTGTACAGCGAGCGGTAGGCGCCGGGATTGTCGCGGACCGACCGCGGCACGTTCGACAGGACGTCCGGTGAGCGCGCGAGCCAGCCGTCGCGATCCGCTGACAGCGCGGCGCCAGACGCAAGGAGCCCGAATACGAGATAGATCACGGCGCGAGGCATGCGTGAGTCCTTTCGTCAGTCGTCGTCATCATCATCGTCATCATCCCCGCTGCTCCCGTAGTCGCTTTCCGCGTCGCGCGTCACTTCGAAGCCGAGACGGCGGAGCGCCACCCATACGGGGCGGATCGTGATCGCGAGGAACGCCAGCACGTACGGGAACATCAGCGGCACGTCGCGACGAATCCGGATCGTATACGGCACCACCGGCCCGTTCACGGGACCTTCGGGCTCGACGCGCAGGTAGTACTGTCCCGCCGGGAGCTTCGGCAGCAGCCGATCGGCCCTCGTGCTGCCTTCCGTCCACCGCTCGCCCTGGTCTTCTCCGAAGTAGTAGCTCACTTCGGTGGCGACGTTGTACGCCGTGCCTGACCCGAGGTCGATCAATGCGATGTCGTAACCCACCCAGGAATTCTGGAGGTGCGCCTCGATGCTGATGTCCACCGTACCCGACTTGACGATGGTGAACGGCGGTGTGACGAACGAGGCCTCCGCGGCCCCCGGCGTGTATGTGTAGGACTGTTCGAGGATCGTCGCTTCGGCACTCATCATCTGGCGGTACACGAACAGCGCGAGAATGAGCACGGCCAACCAGCGCCAGGTCCGCCAGAGCGCGCGCGATTTCGCCGTCCAGGGATTCGGCTGGTTGGCGAAGACGCCGACCGGCCTGGGCAGCGAGAGCGACGGCACGAACGCGCTCGCGATCGCCGCCGGTTCCGTGTAGGTGCCGAGTGACCACGTCCGTTCGCCCGTCGTGCCCTCGCTCGACAGCAGCAGCGGCGGCGCGACGTAGTCATCGGTGACGACGGTCTCGCCCACCTTCACACGCCACGGGAACTCACCGAGCACGAAGTCGGTCCGCGCCACGGCGTGCTGGAAGTGCTTGAACTCGACGTTGCCGCGCGACATGGTCGGCCGCGACCCCGTGCTCGTGACAGTGGGCAGTTCCCGCACCACGTCGACGTCGTTCCAGTGCCCGTTGTAGTTGGTCAGGTACCGGAAGCCGTGGTACCTGTTGAACAGCACGTATTCGTCCCACGCGTACCGCGCGCCGTCGACGGTCACCGAACGCTGCTGGAAGCCGATCACGTCGTACGGCTGGCCGTGCCACGTCCCGCGCGTGCCGAGCGGGATGAGCGGGACGATCGACTGCCGCGCCTCCGCGCTCTGAAGAATCGTGACGTTGCGATCGCGCGCGTCGAGCACGGCACCGCAGCTGGTACACGCCACGGCGCGCGTGTGCGCCAGGGCACGCAGTTCGACCGCCGCACCGCAGTTGGCGCAGTTGAAGCCCCGCATCCCCCGCGATCGGTCCTCGTCGTCGAACGTGCGGAGGTTGCGCAGGTGGAGCTCGTCGAACGACACGAAGCGGCCGATGAAGAGCAGCGGCGTCGCGCCGCTGTAGTCGATGGTGCCGAAGGTGGCGTCGTGGCCGCGCAGGTCGGCGAACGTGAGCTGGTCCTTGCCCCAGAACTCGAACGGCAGTTCGCCTTCGACGCCCTTGTAGCGCGCCGTGGTGATCGTGCTGACCTGGAGCGGCACGTCGCCCCACGAGTACCCGAGCCCCACCCGCAGACCTGTGGTGAACGGCAGCGGGCGCGTCGGCGCGACATGACTCGACACGGCGTACTCGAGTTGCGCGTCGGAGAGCCACCCGCTCGTGCCGTCGGCATACGCGAGATGCCATTCGTTCCATCCGCCGTCGGCGTACTCGTACACGATGCGCCCGATGACGGTGAAGGCCCGGCCGTCGAGCGCACCTTCGGTGCCGAGTTGAATTGGCGAGCTGTCGGGTGGGAGGTCGGCGACTTCGCCAATCGTCTCGAGGTCGACGTCGTGCCTGACGATCACCGATCGGCAGGCCTCGCACGTCGTCTGGACCGCGCTCGACCACCGGAATCGCACGGGGGCGCCGCAGTTGGGGCAGCGTCCGGCAGGTCCTCTCATGCGTCGGCGACTCCGGCCATCACATCCGCACGCGGGGCAGGCCCGTAGGCGCGATCGACCCGGCGCACCAGCGTGTCGGTGGCTCCGAGCAGGTCCGCGAGGATCGCCGCGGCGTCGAAGTCGTCTCGCGCGCGACAGCAGAAGACGTTCACGCAGATCGACCCGAACTCGGGGAACGTGTGGCAGGCCAGGTGCGATTCGGTCAGGACGACGAAGCCGGTGACGCCACCGGGCGACGGGAACGCATGCCACACGGCAGGCGCGACAGGCGTGAGGCGCAGGTCGGCGATCAGGCGGTCGAAGAGCGTGGCGAGCCGCGGCACGTCGCGCAGGGCGTCGGGATCGCAGCCGCGCGCGTCGATCACCCACTCCGCGCCGCGCGGTGCGAGGGGATGCGCCGCATCGCGTGCGTCTGCGTCGGTCAGCGCGGCGTCGCGTCGTGGAGATGGCACGGCCATGTCGATGTGGCCGGCATTATATGCCGCGTCACACGACGCGATGTGCATGGGCGTACAGGTTGAAGGACGGGCCGCGCACGAATCCCGCGAGCGTCAGGCCGTACTCCCGTGCGATGTCGATGGCCATCGTCGACGGGGCGGAGACGGCGACGAGCATCGGGATGCCTCCGAGGACGGCCTTCTGCACCAACTCGAACGACGCGCGGCCGCTCACGCAGAGGATGTGCGCCGAGAGCGGCAGCGCGCCGCGCAGCAGCAGGCGTCCGATCACCTTGTCGACGGCGTTGTGGCGTCCGACGTCCTCGGCGATCTCGACGAGCGTGCCGTCCGTCGTGAAGATGCCTGCGGCGTGCAACCCACCCGTGTGATCGAAGACGGCCTGGCGATCGCGCAGCAGGTCAGGCAGTCGCGAGACCACGCCCGCGGACACGCCCCACGACGCCGTGATCGGTGGTGCGTCGGTCTTCACGGCGTCGGCGCTCTGCCTGCCGCAGATGCCGCAGGCCGACGTCGTGGTCACCTGACGGCGCTCGGCGAGACGCCGCGCGAGCGTGTCACTGACGCGGTCGCCGAGGGTGACGTCGATGGCCGACTCATCGCCGGCGTGCGAAATGGTGGTGATGTCTGCCGCCGACGTGATGACCTGTTCCGACAGGAGGAACCCGGCGACCAGATCGCGATCCGCGCCTGGCGTGCGCATCGTCATCGCGAACGCCTGACCGTTCAGGCGGATCTCGAGCGGCGACTCGGCCGCGGCACGATCCTCGATCGTGCTGCGGCGTCCGTCGCTCACTCGCTGGACGTCGATCGAACGCCAGGCGTCGGTCATGCGGTGCTGCCTTCGACCAACCTAGGCCAGCTTGATCGCCTTGTTCGCCTTCACCGACTCGTAGCAGGCCTCGATGATGCGCATGTCGTTGCGGCCGTCCTCGCCGTCGACGATGGGGCGGGTGTTGGTGGCGGCGCACTGCGCGAGGTGATCCATCAGCGCGGCGAAGTGATCGGGCTCGCGCAGATGGCGCTGCTCGACGACGTTACCGCGGAAGACGCGCATGCCGAGTGCGCGCCGGCTGTAGGCGGGCTCCATCTCGAACGAGCCGCGTTCGGCGTGGACGCGGAACCTGTTGAGCGGCGTCCCGTAACTCGACACGCAGTTGGCGAGCGTGCCGCTCGGGAATCGCAGCTGGAAGGTGATCGTTTCCTCGACTTCCTTGAAGCGCGGATCGCCCGGCGTGGTGTACTCCATCGCGTAGACCTCGGTCGGTTCCTCACCGGCGAGGTAGCGCGCGGCGTTCACCGCGTAGATGCCGATGTCCATCATCGACCCGCCGCCGCCCATCACCTTGTTGAGGCGCCACTGTTCGGGGTTGCCGATGTTGAAGCCGGCTTCGCAGAGGATCACCTTCGTCTTGCCGAGGTCCTTGTCGCGCGCCATCTTGATCATGGCCTGCGTGTAGGGCTCGAAGCGCAGGCGATACGCCACCGCCAGGTGGCGGTTCGCGGCCGTCGCGGCGGCGATCATCGAGTCGCACTCCTTGACCGTGTTGGCCATCGGCTTCTCGACGAGCACGTGCTTGCCGGCCTTGTGCGCGCGAATCGTGTACTCGGCGTGCATGTTGTTGGGCAGCACGATGTACACCGCGTCGATGTCGGGGTTGTCGGCGATGCGGTCGTACGTGTCGTACGAGTACAGCCCCTTGTCTGGCACGCCGTACTGCGCAGCGAGCGCGCGCGCCTTGTCCACGCTGCCGCTCACCAGGCCGGTCAGGCGCGAGTGCTTCGTGTTGGCGAACGCGGGCAGGATGTCGCTGAGCGAGAGGCCGCCGAGACCCACGACGGCGTACCCGAAGGTCCGCTGGGGTGCTCTGGGCGCCGACGGCTGGACGGCCATCGCGGTCTCCGCGGCCGCGAAAGGCGTCGCGGCCGCAACGGTGGCGCCGGTGACGCGCAGGAAGTCTCGACGGGTCGTGGTGGTCTCTGACATGGCTGGTCTCTCGTGGGTCGTTCGGGTTCAGGCTTGCGACATGGTCGTGGAGCGGAGCCGTGCGGGCAAGATGATTCGGCGGCGCGTCATGGGATCTGGTCGGGCGTGCCGGCCGTCGTGTCCGAGTCGTGGCGAGTCCAGTACCAGTAGAACGGAATCCCGAGCGCGACGAGGCCGATGCCTGCCAGCGCCTGTCGCGGACTGGTCTGGAACGTGTTGACGATGAGCCAGGCGGCCGTGAGGAGGAACAGCACGGGCACCACCGGATAACCCCACGTGCGGTACGGGCGCGGCACGTCGGGCAGCCGGCGGCGGAAGACGAACACCGACGTCGTGGCCAGGCCCATGAAGATGAGGACGGCGAAGATGACGTAGTCGGTGAGCGTGTCGAACGTGCCCGACAGCACCAGCACCGACGCCCACGCCGCCTGCGCGACGAGCGCCCGCACCGGGACGCGCGTGCGCGGGCTCAGGTGCGCGAGGCTGCGGAAGAACACGCCGTCGGCGGCCATCGCGTAGGGCACGCGCGCGCCGACCAGCGCCACGATCTGGAGCGCCGTCATCACCGAGATCGCGAGCAGGCCGCTCATCAACCCCACGGCGGCGGGCCCAAGGAACTCCGTTGCCACGACGGTGGCCACGGGCGAGGACGCGGAGACGCTGGCGATGGCCGCGGGCGGCAGCACGTAGAAATAGCCCGCGTTGATCGTCACATACAGGACGATGATCGTGACGATGCCGCCGATGATCGCGAAGGGGAGGGCCCGCCCCGGATCGCGGACTTCGCCGGCCACGTAGGTCACCTCGTTCCAGCCGTTGTAGCCCCACAGCGCAGCCATCATGGCGGCGCCGACTCCGGCCATCCCCCCGCGCGCCGCGGCGTCGACGCCCTCGCATGTGCCAGCGGCGGCGCTCAACGCGTAGTGCCCCCACGATCCGCTGGCGAGGAGAAACGCACCGAGACCAACGCCGGTCACGAGGACGAGCTTCAGGACCGTGAGCACCGACGCCACGCGCCCGCCCGTCGAGACGTCGGCGCAGTTGACGGCCGTGACGATCCACACCGCCGCCACCGCGAGTAGCGCGATGCCGCTCACCGAGCCGAGCACGGGGAGCGTGAGCCGCACGGCCTCGACGCTCCCGCCCGCCAGGGCGTTCAGGAAGATCGCCAGTCCCATGGCCAGCGCTGCCAGTGCCCCCGTCGTGGCGACGAAGAAGCGCGTCCAGCCGTAGAGGAAGCCCCACAATCGGCCGTACGCCTGCTGGATGAAGACGTACTCGCCGCCGGCGCGCGGGAAGATGGTGGCCAGTTCCGCGTACGTCAGGGCGCCGAGGAGGCTCATGAATCCGGCGATCACCCAGACCGCGAGGACCATGCCCGCGGTGTCGACGTTGCACGTCATCACGCGCGCCTTGAGAAAGACGCCCGTACCGATGACGTTGCCCACGACCATCGCGTAGGCGGCGAAGGGCCCGAGCCCGCGCACGAGCGTGGGTGATGCAGCTGGTGGTGTCGTCATTCAGTGGTGGTGAAACCCGGGTTGTCCCGCCGTGGCGCCGAAGGCGCGAAGGCGGGTGTCCGGTTGCCCGTTGCCGATTGCCCGTTGCCGGTCGAAGGGTATACCGGTTCCCGGCAGCCGGGATTATGATTCGGGTATTCGGGCGCCGTGTCGACGTCCGGTCATCCAACCCTCCAGTGGACTGCCATGATGAACACACCCAAGAATGCGTCCGGCGCGATTGAGCGCCGCGACTTCCTCAAGACGTCCGGGGCTGCTGCCGGTGCCGCCGTCGCCGGATTCCCGAGCATCGTCTCGGGCCAATCGGTCACCAATGCTCTGAAGGTCGGCCTGATCGGGGCTGGCGGGCGTGGCAGCGGTGCGGCGGGACAGGCGCTCACGGCCGACAAGAACGCGGTCCTGACCGCCGTGGCCGACATCGACGAGGCCATCGTCACGCGCGCCGTGACGCGTCTCTCCGGCAGTCAGCGGTTCGGCAGCCAGGTGAAGATCGACCAGGCCGTCCACGGGCTCGACGCCTACGAGAAGGTCATCAACAGCGGCGTGGACGTTGTCCTGCTCGCCGCGCCTCCGGGATTCCGCCCCGCGCACCTCAAGGCCTCCGTCGAGGCCGGCAAGCACCTCTTCTGCGAGAAGCCCGTGGCCCCCGCCTCGATCGGGATCCGGAAGGCCATCGAGATGCAGAAGCTGGCCCAGAGCACGACCCTGGCGCTCGTGTCCGGATTCTGCTGGC